>JAJDAM010000130.1 GCA_029261905.1 Deltaproteobacteria bacterium | reverse complement strand
CATCGTGTAGCGATCGAAGCTGTCCTCGCCAGCCGCCTTGATGCGAGCCTCGCGACGTCGGCGCAACTCGGTCGGAACTTCGAACGGGAGCTTCTCGATCACCACTGCCTGAAGTGCCGGACCGGGAATATCGAGACCCTGCCAGAAAGTCCGTGCGCCCAGCAGAATGCTGCGGCCGCCCGAGCGGGCGAATTGTTCCACCAGTGTCGCTGGATCATCCGTTGCCCGCCGCGGCATCAGGATTTCGTATCCCTCGCCCTCCAGCAGCTTCGACAACAGGTCCCGAACCTCTCGCATTCGACGCAGGCTGGTGAACAGACCGAGCGTTCGACCGGATAGCGATCGTGCCAGTTCTGCCAATACCTCTGCGGTTTGTACTACCAGATCCCCGCTTCCGTTCATCGCGATCACCCGCATGTGACGATCGTACGGAAACGGGCTCTCGACGGTCACGTGCTCGACGGGCGGTTCGCCGTGACGCTCGAGCTCGAGTTCTCCCACGGCGGCGAACGGATCGTTTTCGATGAAGAGGCTTGCAGAAACACAACTGAGGGTGTTGAGCTTCTGAGCGAAGCGCTCGTGAAACGCATCGGCCGGGGCGACGGCCCGCACCACCAATCGCCATCGATCGAAGGGCGGTGCGAGATCTTCGAACGCTGCCACCGCGTCCAGATCTCCTTCGACGAACGCGCCGCGAAGCGCGTCGGCACCGTCGCGCAACTCGGTGATGACTCGCGTGATCGCCAGCATCTCCTCTTCGTCTTTACCGCGCGCGGCGGCCGTGCGAGCGGCGCTGTCTGCAGCAGCCGCCATACGTTCCGCGACCATCAGTGCGAGGTCGGCAGCCTGCGGGAAGGCCCGATCCGCATACGCCGGGAGTTGCACTTCACCGAACTCGCTGGCCGCGTTGGCCAGGCTACGCCCCAACGCGGTGAAATCCTGCTCGAGACCTCGGCGCCAGCTGCGGACGTCACTGGGCTCGCTGCCGATGCCGCCCACACCGTCATCGAGAAAGCTGCCCTTACCCAGCAGGCCACCTCCACGCCGCCCATCCGATGCACGGCCGAACAATTCGTCGACGCGCTCCAGCACATCGGGCGGACGCACGACCGTCGCGAAAGCCTCGTCGACCACCCCTGCGAGTTCGTGCGCCTCGTCGATGATCGCATCGAAGAAGTTCGGGTAGTCGGGGGGCCAGAGCAGCAGCAGATCGTGATTCGCTACGACCAGGTTGGCATCCGCGAGTGCGGCGCGGCGCTGACCGAACGGGCAATCCCGCTCCATCGCGCACTGTTCACGAGTGCATTGTTCCGAGCGCGCGGCAACCGATTGGCGCACCAGCTGCCGCAACGGCGGGTAGCGGTAGAGCAAGCCCCCCGGAAGTTTTCCGACCTCGCCATATCGACGAATTCCCGCACACGCCGCGAGGGCCGCATACGCCAACCGATCTTCTGCGAACATTCGCGGCTCGCGGCCTTCGCTCAGTGCGACGGCCAGCCTGCGTGAACAGAAATAATTGGCGCGGCCTTTGATCGACATCGCCTTCAAATCGGGGTAGCCGAGCATCGCAGCCGCGGCCGGGATGTCCTTCATGAGCAGTTGATCCTGCAGCAGCTTGGTACGCGTCGAAATGACGACGGGTTCGCGTTCCCCGTCGAGGGCGCGCTCCATCGCGTACGGGATCGCCGCCGCGAGATAAGCAAGAGACTTCCCGACGCCGGTACCGCCCTCGAGCAGCAGCCGACCACCGTCTTTCATGGTTCTCACAAAGTGCCGCGCCAACTCGATCTGTTGACTTCGAACCCGGTAGTTCGGGAAGTAGCGGCGCCCCCGCTCTTGATCGGCCAAAATCGCCGCAATGCGATCCTCGTCGAACGGCACCGGGGATTCTTCGGTCGGATCGAGCCTCGCGTATTGACTCGGCGGCACGGATATCGCGGACAGTTTGTCACCGACCAGAAGGGGAATCCAAGGCGACTCGGGGGCGTAGTTCTCCAGTGCCATCCTTGCGATCGAATAGCGGCGCTCGCCGGACCGTACTCCGACTGCGACCGCCGACATCACGCCCAGCGCATCGCTTGCGTCCGACAGCGCGCGATGTCGTTCCTCCCGACCGAGCAACTCGCGCGCGAATGTGGCCAACCGAAAATCGGACGAATCGGGATGTGTGATCGACAGCAGATCCTGCGTGTCGAGGTATTCGCTCTCGGCAAAGAGGTTCGCGACGAAGCGACTGAGAAAGGAGCGCTCGAAATCGGCGTTGTGGGCGATCAATGTTCGACCCGCCAACAACGTCGCGATCGACGGAGCGAGTTCCCCGATCCGAGGTGCCGCTTCGACATCGCGGTCCGTGAGACCCGTCAGGTGCTGGATGTTGAGCGGCACGGATCCGCGCGGGCGCACGAGACTCTCGATCGATGTGATGGTGCGCACGCCGGGATCGATGAGCAGCGCGCCGAACTCGAGAATCTCTGCGGCCGGTTCGTCCGACAAGCCCGTCGTCTCGAGATCGACGACCGCGAGCGGACCTGTAGCGTCCACGAAGCGGGCCAGAGCATCGACGTCGATCCCGAGATCGGCTGACGGACGCTTCTCGACACTCAGCGAGCTCAAGGTTCTCTTACCTTCTGGCTGACACGTACCTTCTGGCTGGCGCGTACCTGCCGGGCTGCGGCGCGATCAGACGTAGATACCGCCCTTGAATTCACGATCCTGTCGGATGATGACGTTTACACAGGCCGGCTTGCCGCTTGCCGCGGCTCGATCGAGCGCGGGTCGCAGATCCTCGGGGCGCTCGACGAACTCGCCGTGACCACCCATCGCTTCGACGATCTTGTCGTAGCGGGTGTAGTTGAGCAGCGTTCCCGCCAACCTGTCCCATCCAAAGATGGCGCCCTGAGGACGCATCATCTGCCCCCAGGCCGCGTCGTTTCCGACTACGCCGATGATGGGCAGATTGTGTCGCACGGCCGTGTCGAACTCGAAGCCGTTGAGGCCGAAAGAACCGTCGCCGTAGACGATCACCACGCGCTTGTCCGGATTCGTCTTCTGCGCGGCCAGCGCAAACGGCATCCCGACGCCCAACGTGCCGAGCGGACCCGGATCCATCCACAGGCCTTCCCCCTTGACCGGGAGAATCTTCGCGGCGGTCGCGACGATGTCGCCGCCGTCGCCGATCACGATCGGTCGATCCATGGTGTCGAGCCAATCGCGCACTTCGCGGCACATGCGCTGGGGATCGATGGGCGTCTCGTCGCTGTTCAGCGCCGCTTCGACCTTGGCGGCAGCTGCCGTCTCGATCACACGCAATTCGTCGCGCCAACTGGAGAAGTCCAGCGACACACCCTGGTTCTTGATTTCCTCTGACAGAAGCTCGAACGAATTCGCGAGGTTGCCGACCAACGGCACGTCGGTCTGGCGGTTTTGCCCCATCAGCGTGGCATCCATGTCGAGCTGGATGATCTTCGCCGTTGCGGGAATCGTCTGACCGAAGCGCATCCGGAAATCGAGCAGCGTGCCCGCCAGGATGATGCAATCGATGCCCTGGAGTGCATCGCGACGGGATCGGTTCAGAAATTCCGGCGAATCCGGCGGAACCGTGCCGCGCCCCATTCCGTTGGTGAACGTTGGAATGTGGGTATCGGCGATGAAGCGGTTCATTTCGACCGTCGCCTGGGACCACTTCACACTGGTGCCAGCCATCATCATCGGCTTGCTGCAGTTTCGCAGGATGTCGATCGCTGCGCGGACCTCGGCCCGATCGGGAGAAATCCGCGGCGGCTGCGTTCGGATCTTCGGAATGTGGACCTGGTCGTCTTCGACCGTTCCCTGGAAAATGTCCATCGGAATCTCGAGATACGACGGACCGGGCGTACCCGAGACGGCGTGGCGAATCGCCAGCTCGATGTACTCCGGAATGCGGTGTGTCTGGTAGATCGCATCCGCAAATTTCGTAATCGGCCTTACGACACCGAGATGATCCATCTCCTGCAACGAGCCGCGTCGCAGATTTTCGAACGGGCCTTGCCCGCCGAAAACCAGGATCGGCGAGTTCGCACGCCACGCATTGGCGATTCCGGTAACACCGTCAGTCACTCCCGGACCGGCCGTAATGGCCGCGACACCGATTCCGCCGGGGTTGCATCGAGCCCAGGAATCCGCCGCGTGAACGGCAGCCTGCTCGTGGCGCACATCGATGATATCGATGCCCTCGTCGATGCAACCGTCATACAGCGCCATGATGTGGCCGCCGGAAAGCGTGAAGATGCACTCGACGCCAGCTGCTTTGAGGGCGCGCGCGGCCAGCTTGCCGCCATGAACGGGGGACATAGTGATACCTCGGTGAGTTGAGAAGACTCCCGACGGTATCACCGGCCCCGTTGGATGGTCAAATCGGACGGGTCGTCCGATTTGCCGGCGGGCTCAGTTCGAAGCGAAATCCGAGCGGCGATTGTATCGCCAGGCAGATTCGTCGTGTCCCGGCACTGCAGGTGTCGCCTCGCCGAAACTCACGGTCCGCAATCGGTGCGAGGGGACGCCAAGGTCCACCAGATAGCGCTTGACGGCGTTCGCGCGGCGCTCGCCGAGCGCGAGGTTGTACTCCTCGCTTCCCCGCTCGTCCGTATTGCCCTGGACCACGATCTCGCCCCAACCCTCGTTGTTCTTGATCAGAGCCGCGTTGGTTCGGAGGGTCTCGGCCGAATCGGAGCGGATCGTGCTCTTGTCGTACTCGAAGTAGACCGTCTGGAGTGCCCCGATCATTTGTGAAGGGGCATCTGAACCCGAACCCATACTTCCGTCGTCGAACTCGGTCCCGGTGCCTCTGCCAACCGTCCCCTCGTCGATGCCCGAGTCGTCGATATCCGTACCGTCGGTCGCACAGCCCACCGCACCCAGTGCCATCGCAGCGATCGCAATACCGATCGCAAAAAATCGTGATTCCATGGATTCTCTCCTTCCTATAGTGAGATCGTGCTCACTCTGCTCCGGCGTTCCGCAATGGACAGCCAGCTGTTCTTTTTAGCGGCATGGCCCGGTTGGGACCTGAGCCAGCCGACGGATATCGTCAACGACGAATCCTTGTGAAGCTCTTGCGAACCCCTCGAGAAAACCTCGAGAAAACCGCCTCCGATGAACGCCGTTCCCCGTGTCAATCCAGGTCGATCGACGAGCGGCAGACGCGATCACCTGTCCTCTATCAACTCCCCCGCAAGAGTGTGGACACGAAACCCCACGGCCGCAAGACCCGGCCCCGATCAGAGATGGTGACAATCATCACCTGGAGTGGGAATTGGACACGCGGCGATCCCGCTCGGATGGGTGTCGAATACTACGGGGTGTCGCATGATCGCTGCGGGTCAGTTGCCGCGGAATCGGGGTGGGCGCTTTTCCAGAAACGCGCGAACCCCCTCGCGGTAGTCGGCGCTCGCCAGGCAGACTCGAATCGAATCGCTGACCGCTACGTTGTCGCGTTCTTCGGCCGGCAGCTCGAGCGCGCGCAACACACGCTTGGCACTGCGGAGCGTGAGTGGGGCATTGGCCGCGATGGCCCCTGCCGTATTGCGAACCTCGGCCTCCAGATCGGCCTTGGGGACGACCGAATTGATCAATCCGATCTCCTTCGCCTCGACGGCCCGAAACCGACGGCCGGTAAAGATGATTTCGGCTGCACGAGACGGGCCGACGAGGTTCGCCAGCCGCTCGATACCCGATGACGAATAGCCGAGCCCCAAACGAGCGGCCGGAATACCGAACTGCGCGTCTTCCGCAGCGAACCGCATGTCTGCGTTGATCGCGATCGCTGTGCCGCCTCCCACACAGAACCCGTGGATCATCGCAATGACGGGTTTGGAAGCGGATGCGATCGCGTCGAACGCACGTCCGTTGATTTGCTCATATTTCTCTGCGTTGTCGCCAGTGCGGGTGGTTTCGAACTCCGAAATATCCGCACCGGATACGAACGCCACGTCGCCGGCGCCGCGTAGCACGATGACCCGGATCTCCGGATCGCCATCCAGATCCGCGATTGCCCGGGGAATCGCTTCCCACATGGCCACGGTAATGGCGTTTCGGCGTTCGGTGTGATCGAAGATCAGCCATCCGATCGACCCTTCCCGCTCGGTTCGAACCTGCCCGCGGACGCCGTCAGCCATACGAAGGAGATTAGCTGCGATCCAGCTGCGCGGGGCTTTTTGCCTCGCTGTTGCCGGGACCCGAGTCAGCCGCCGAGTGACTGGACGGCGGCGGCCTCGAATTCTTCGATATCCGGGTACCACAAGCTCGGTGTGCCTTCGGCGGCGAGACTCTTGATCGATGCGCTCGCCTTGTCGCCGATCGCTCGGGAGATCGCCTTGGCCAATTTCATCGCATCTTCACCGGGTTCCGCATCGAGTCGCCAAACCGTGAATCGCACGCCGTCTGGCGTGTCCGCGCGATCGGTGACCAGATCGAAGACGATCGTCCGGACCCCCTCGGGTTCTCCGACCTCACCGGCCAAAGCCGTCTCGATCGATGCCCATTCCAGCAACTGGAGCCCGCCTCGCTCGCGGAAGCAGATTCCCTGATCGCTCGCACCCGCATCCACCAGCACTGAAACCCGATAGCACTGCTCGTGGCCGCTGGTCGCGAGCTGAAGAAGCGACGTGTCACGCATTGAATCCCTGAATCGGCCGGTTGTCGCTCCCGCTTGATGGCCGAATCGGGCGAGAGCCCCGAACCGATCAAGGCCGCCAGAACTCGCTACCATGGCCGCGTGAGAGAAGCCGGTCCTCAGAATCCGTACGAATCGTACTGCTATAGCTGCAACGTCACTGCGCCGGTCGACGCCCGCAATTGCGTGCATTGCGGGACGCGGCTGTCCAGACAGCGCGGTGTTCCTGCAACGGCGACCCCGCCGCCGTTTTCAGGCATGGCCGTGGACGAGGGGGAGGACACTCCTTCGCTATTGGGATCGGCATCGCCGATGACGGCCGTCTGGGTCTTGCTGTTCCTGGTCGGCACCCTCTACCGACTCTGCGCCTGATCCCATGAGTGGTGCGCCGAAACAGAAGCTCGCACTCGTGCGATTCTCGGGTGAGATCGGCACCAAGGCGCGTGCGACTCGCGGCCAGTTCGTGCGTAGGCTGGTGGCAAACCTGAGCGACGCCTTGAAATCCGAGGGACTCACACCACGCATCCGCCAATCCCACAATCGCATCTTCGTATCACTCGAGGGTGACCCGGCGGAGGTCTCCACCACTGCCGCGAGCGAGCGCGGCTTGGATGCGATTTCCCGTGTATTCGGGATCCAGTCCATTTCGGTCGTCGAGCCGCATCCTGCGACCGATGTCGAAGAAGTCGCCGCCATCGGTGCCGAGCTGTTTCGCGAGCGCGTTTCGGGCCGGCGCTTCGCCGTGCGCGCGAGACGAGTGGGGGAACGCACAGAGATCCCACTCGCGCCGAACGACATCGAGCGCGAACTGGGAGCACGACTTCTCGGAGTTTCGTCCGGTGTCGATCTGAGCGATCCGGAAGAAACCGTCCACGTCGAACTGATCGGACGCGAGGCGTACTTCTTTCCCGATCGGATCCCCGGACAAGGCGGGCTGCCGGTGGGAGTGGGGGGGAATGCCATTGCGCTGATCAGTGGTGGTTTTGATTCCGCGGTCGCCGCCTGGCAGCTGTTGCGCAGGGGTGTCTGCTGCGACTACGCGTTCTGCAATCTCGGCGGCCAATCTCACCAACAGGGTACGCTTCGAGTGGCGCAGGTACTCGCAGACAAGTGGTCGTATGGGGACCAGCCGCGGTTTCACTCGTTCGATTTCGATCCGATCGTCGAACAATTGCGAGACCGCACGCGACCCCGCTACTGGCAGGTGCTGCTGAAGCGGTTGATGCTGCGGGCCGCCGAGCGGCTCGTCGTCGAACGAAAGGCATCTGCGATCGTTACTGGCGAAGCCGTTGGGCAGGTGTCGTCACAAACCCTCCCGAACCTCGCGGTGATCTCGCGCGCGACCCGCGAGACGGTGCTACGCCCACTGATCGGCACCAACAAGGACGCCATCATCGAGCTTGCCAAGCAGATCGGGACCTTCGAGCTTTCCAAGGTGGTCGGTGAATACTGCGACATGGTGCCGACCCGACCGGCCACTGCAGCGACGCTCGACGCGATCGAAGCGGAAGAAGCGAAGCTCGACCTGTCGCTGATCGATGCGGCGGTAGAGAGTCGTACCGTTTTCAAGTTGCGCGGTTTGGATATCGAAGCGCTTTCGATCCCCGATCTGGAAGTCCATCGCATTCCTGAGGGCGCGACCGTGATCGATCTGAGAACCAAAGATGAATTCGACAGCTGGCACTGGCCAACCGCCACCCGACTCGAGTTCGGCCAGGCACTCCGGGTCTACCCCGAATTCGACCGAAAGCTGACCTACGTGTTGTACTGCGAGATCGGACTCAAGAGCGCTCACCTGGCGGAATTCATGCGCAAGGAGGGATTCGAAGCCTTCCATGTCCCCGGTGGATTGCGAACGCTAAAGAAGAAGGCGCCGGCGGACTGAGCACGGGCTGAGCGCGGGCTGAGCGCGGGCTGAGTAAAGGTTCGTTGCGGGCGAGAGAAGGAAGGGGAACGAGAGAATCTAACTCGACAGGAATCGCACCGAGACCTGTCGCTCGCGCGGCCCATCGAACTCGATCAACATGATCTCCTGCCATTTGCCGAGCACGAGCGCGCCCTGGTCGATCGCGATCATCTCGGATGGACCGAGGATCGCTGCCTTGATGTGCGAGTGAGCGTTGTCGTCGATGCGGTCGTGCAGCCAATCGGACCTTGTCGGGACTGCCCGTCCGAGCGCGTCGATCACATCGCGACCGATGTTCGGGTCGGCTGTTTCGTTGATGATGATCGATGCGGTCGAGTGCAACACCATCACGTGACAGAACCCGTCATCGACTCCCGACTCGGCAACGGCGGCGACTACCTTCTCGGTGATGTCGATGCTCTGCTGCGGTGCTTGGGTATCGACGTTGAATGTGTGAGCCACGGATCCTCTCGAAGCGCTTTTCGGGCACGTTTCAAGACTCAGGGTCGACGCAACCCGGCCAGGCCGTCCAGACTCGTCGCATTGTTGTCGGCTTTGTATTCGCGAATGCCGGCCTCACCCTTCCGCTCTGCCCATTCGTGCAATTGGCTCCGTTCCCCTTCGAACGAATACAGCGGAACGCCGTAGCCACACGAATCCGCGATCCGGTCGAGGCGTGCGCGAATGATCGAGCGCGCGCTCGAATACGCGGGGAAGTGGCTCACGAGTGCGTCCCACTCGGGGTCGCCGGGCTCGATGGCTTCGCCGCGACCGTACAGTCGCAGCAGCCTCGGCGGCCCTTCGAACGCGCAGAACAGAAATGTGATGCGTCCGTTCTCGCGCATGTGTGCGACCGTTTCGATTCCGCTTCCGGTGAGGTCGAGATACGCGACCGTCGTCGGATCGAGGATCGCGAAACTCTCGAGCCCCTTGGGTGACAGATTCACGAACCCGTCACCGGAAAGCGGCGCGGATGCAACGAAGAACATTCGCTGGTTTCGGATGAACTCCGCGTTGCGTTCGTCGATCACTTCGAAAACTTTGCCCACGTGAACTCCCGACCGTTCAAGGGTCACCGTCCCTCGGATCGGTGGCCAGCGCTGGAAGGCCGTGAGGCTAGCAGGCCGCTACTCGGATTCAGATAGCGCCTTGTCGAGAACTTCCTGTTGCACGTCCGGCGGAAGCGCCCGGAAGCGATCCCAGGTATCCCGAAGCTGCTGTCGCCGATGTGGCTCCATCTGGTTCCAGCGTTCGGTGTTGTTCTCGATCTCTTCCTTCTCGGCCGGATCGAGAGATCGCAGCACGCTGAATCGCTGTTCGAGCTCGGCACGCTCGGTATCCGACAACGAGTGAAAGTGTCGCAGCTTGCGATGTAGCTCCCGGCGTTCCTCTCTCGGAAGCGACTCGACTTCTTCCCTCAGTTCGGCGCGTTCCTCGCGGGTCAGCTTTGCGAGCGCGCCGCGGCCGGGGCCGCCGCGACCGCGCCCCCGGGATTCGAACGACTCCATCCGACGCAGGCGCTCCGCGCGCATTTCCCTGCGCTGTTCGGGGGTCGCGTTGCGGTAGCGCTCGCGCATTTCCCTGATCCGGTCGCGTCGATGGCGAGCGTGATGCTCTCCTTCCTCCATCCGCTCCCTGCGCTCGGTTCGTTCACGGAAATCATCCCGACGATCGGGTTGATCCTCGTCTCGACCAGAAGGTTGGGCGGCTGCGGGCAGCGCGATACCCAGCACGAGAACAACAACCGCGACCAGCGAACCCAGACGCATCAACCCGCACCGAGAGCAGCGAGCTGCTCGACCAGTTCCAGATTGGCAATCACGTCGAGGTCGCGAATGGTGTCTAATTCGAGTGCTACCCCAAGCTCTTCTTCCGGGACCTGTTCGAAGTCGACTGCCGGATCGTTGACCGCGACATAGATCACCAGCGAGGCCGCCAGCGCGAGCCATGGAGCGCTCCGCCACCACGTGCCGCCCCGAGGTCGAGCGAGCTGGCGGACCCCGGCTTCTCGTGGGCCGTTCGGTCGGCGCGCCGATTCGGCAGCGGTTTGCGGACGCTCGCTTCGTGGATCCTGCAGGGCCTGGCCTGCGGGATCGCGCTCGAGCGCGGCCTCGATGTTCCGCAGCAGAGCCGATGGCACCTCCGGCAGCGCTTCTGCCCGCAGGGTTCGGTCCACCACTCCGAACGTTGCCAGCAACCGACTGCAGTGCGTGCAACCGTCGAGGTGGCGGCGGACGTCGGCCTCGCGCAACGGGTCGAGTTCGCCGTCGAGCAACATCGACAGATCCTGTTCGAATGACGGGTCGTCGGATTCGCAGAGGTCGTGGATCGACATCTCAGTATTTCCCTTCTGTTGCTGTGAGCTTCGCTATTCCCGTGCTGCACGCGTTCGATCCATTCGGTGTTCGGCTACTACGGGCCGCGACACCTCCGATCCGTGTTCGCAGCATCTAGTACTCCCGCTCGGGCAGGTTCGCCGCAAGAGCGCTACGGGCGCGATGCACCAGTGCCTTCACGGCCTGCTCGGTAGTATCCAGCGTCGCGGCGATTTCGGCATACGATTGGCCCTCGACGACCGACAGACACAGCGCAGCGCGCTGCTTGTCTGGCAGACGCTCGATCCCCGCTGAAACGCTCCGGGCGAGCTGGCGCAGGTGAGCGGCTTCGTCGGGCCGCAGCCCCGTGTCGCGCAGCGGTGTGGCTTCTTCGGTGTCGGTCGATGCGTGGATCGCCGGCCGACTGCGAGGCCGACGCAACTCATTGAGCGCCAGATTCGTCGCGATTCGATACAGCCAGGTCGAGAATCGAGCATCGGGGGAATAGCGCTCGCGGCTGCGGTGAACACGGAGAAAGACCTCTTGAACCAGCTCCTCCGCTGATGCCGAATCGCGCAACATCCGCTGCAGATAGCGGAGCAGCGGCGCGGCCCAACGGCGGAACAACTCGTCGAAGGCTGCCCCGTCGCCATCGCGAAACGCCAGCATCAACCGGACGTCTTCGTCGACATCCCTCACGAGGGGACTGGCCTCCATATGCCGTATTCAAACCCGGAAACAGCCAAAAGGTTGCGGTTTTCGCGGATCTTCCGTGCCGGAGGCTGATTCCTCAGGTCCAATCCATCCGTCCGCAGCTCCTACAGAGCCCTGGCGCAGGCGCGGCCGGCAAGACTCTCCCCAACGCGGACGATTCGCGGTGGATCCGCCCCGTTAGCTGCGTACGAATTGCCGGATGAATCCCGCCGCGGCTGCATTGAAGTCGTCGCTGGCCTCGATGTTCACGATGTGGCCGGCCCCGGGAATCTTGTGACACTCGGCGCGCGGCAGACGCGCCGTCATCACCTCGGCTGCGCGCAGGTACGGCTTGTCGTTCTCGCCAATCATCACCAGTGCGGGGACATCGATTTCGGGTAGCTCATCGATGATCGGTGGCGCGAGAGCGGCAATGCGCCGTGCGAAATGAGCCAGTCCGATCGGGTCCTGAGCGGCAATTGCGCGGCCCGCGGCTTGTGCGGCGGGCAATTCGGGGCGCAGCCCGACGAGCGTGGCCGCCGCCCGGCTCTCGACGAACGCTTTGGGGCCTTTGTTCTCCAAGTACGAGGCGGTCTTTTCGACGGTGGCCTCCCAGCCCGCTTGTGCCTCGGGGTTTTTGAAACCCGGACCACTGTCGATCAGCAGCAGCCCACAAACCCGCTCGGGGTTGCGATGAGCGAAGTGCAGCGAGGCGAGCCCTCCGAACGACAAGCCCCCGACAATCGCGGATCGACCGGGCGCCGCCCAATCCAGCACACGACCCAGATCGTCGAGCACCTGGTCGAGGTGATACGCGGACGCGTCGGCGGGTGAGTCCGATCGCCCATGCCCCCGGTAGTCCCACAGAATCACCTGGGCACCGGCTGCGATGAGTGGTTCCACATTGGAGCGATAGTTTTCAGTCGTCGTGCAAAGCGCGCCAGACAGCAACAGCGGAATACCGGTTCCGCTCGTTTCGACGTACAACTCGATCCCGTCGCTCGTTTCCAGCTTCGCCATTTCAGTGGTCACCGCGCTCTTCGAGACATCTCTGAAGTGCCTTTGTCATTTGATCGAGCTGCTCGTTCATCGGGGCACGGATCGCGAGTTCCGGGACCAGCCTCTTGGTGTTTCCAGCCATGTGAAGACTCACACGGGTTCCGCCCGCGCGTGGTCCCTTTGTCACAGCGGTGAACACGACGACCCCTTCGAGCTTTCGCCACACGTTTCCGTCACAGACTTTTTCGAACTGGATCGTTCCATCGTCGCAAAGCAGAAACCGAAACGTCGCGACGCCGGCGCGCCCCAGCGCGGTGTAGTGGGTCCGCACGGTGCGACGATCTTTATCGCGCTCGATGATCTCTGTCTTTCCCCCTTCGAACAGCCGGGTCAGCGTGTCGTCGCTGGCAGCGATTGCTGCGGCCGTGTCGGTGGGTTGGTCGACCTCAAAGCTTCTCTCGAGCTCCACGCGAATTCTCCTTCGCTTCCCTCAGAAGATAAAACTATCGAATCTCGACGATGAACGAGGGCAACAGCATCGGTGAATCCCAACTTGCGACCTCGAGCCAGGCCTTTACGCGTCCCAGAACTCCGGGCAGCGATGGATTCACCACAGCGCGAATCGCCGCACCCCCGAAGGCCGACGTCAATTGGTCGGCGAGCGAGAGCGGAGGTGGAAACGGGACCAGTCCGACATCCGCCGCGGGATCGAGCCCCAACCGGTTCTTCGCGATCTCGACCGCCTCGCTCAGCCCACCAAGCGCGTCGACGAGCCCGTTTTCGACCGCCTGCTCGCCAGTCCACACCCGCCCGCGGCCGAGTTCGTCCACTTGTTCGGTCGACATCGCGCGACCACTCGCCACGCGCTCGATGAACAACTCATACACATCCTTGATCTGCTGATGGAATCGCTCGCGGGAAGCCTCGGACAGTGGTGTCGACATCGCAAACATGTCCGCGTGCTGGCCCCGGGCCAGCACCTCGACACCGATATCGAACTTTTCGAGCAGTTTCTGGATATGAGGCCGAAACGCGATGACTCCGATCGAGCCGGTCACCGTGGAGGGTGACGCGACGATTGCGTCCGCGGCAGCCGCAACGTAGTAGCCGCCCGATGCCGCTGCATTCACCATCGAAGCGATCACCGGCTTCCCATGGGTCTTCGCGCGCTCGATCGCCTTCCAGACCAGATCCGAAGCGAGCACCGAGCCGCCCGGGCTGTTGATTCGGAAGATGATCGCATCGATGTCGGGGTCCTTGGCTGCATCGTCGAAGGCTTTCGAGACCGTGTCCGATGCCATCACCAGACCGCCACTCGGAGTCGATTGGCCGCGTCCGACCACCACGTTGCCCGAACCGTAAATCAGGGCAAAGTTCGCCACGGGTTCGAATCCGACCCGATCGAGAGAGACGCTCGCGTACTCGTCCGAATCCACTCGGCTCCCGCCGAGTGCCTCGAGGGTCTCTTCGAGAAACTGCACACCGTCGACGAATCCGAGCGCCTCGAGTTCCTTTGGCAACACCGGCCCTTCGTCGATCGAACGCACGACGAAATCCTTCGACAATCCCCTTCCTTCTGCGATGCCGGCCACGAACTGGTCGTTGATCGAGTCGAGCAGCGAGTTCGCCTGTTCCCGGTTCGCGTCGGACATCGATTTTTCGGCGAAGGTATCCGCGAAGGTCTTGTATCGGCCCACCCGTGCCACTTCGAAGTCGATCCCGATGTCGTTCCACGGAGCGCCAAAGAACAGGTATTCGCCAGCGAGCCCAATGACGCCAACCATGGCGCCCGGCGAGACCTGGATTTCGTCGGCAGCCGTGGCGATGTAGTACACGGTGTTTCCGACGAACGAGGCCGTTTCGAGCTGTGCGACCGTGTGTTTCCCGGCGGCGCTCAAGTCCGACAGCAAATTTCGCACTTCCTGCGCTTGCGCCCAACCCAGTTCCGGCGCTCGGATCCGCAGCACGATATTCGCCAGTCTCTCGTCGCGTTCTGCCTTCTTCAATTCCGACCGCAGTGCTGCAAAGGAGATCCCGGTATCACCCAGGACCCGACTCAACAGAGGCGCGCCCGTCGACTCGACGTAGGCGCCATCCAGGTTGACGACCAGCGTGCTGCCGCTTTCGATGATCGGCTCATCCGACGAAAGCAGGAGTATCAGCAGCAGGGCCAGGCCGAGACTTGCAGCGATGAGCCACTTTCTCTTTTTCACATTTCCCTCTCAACGCCTCGAGGCGGATCCACTCACGACGCGATCGCAACGGATCGGAAGCCGAACCGGCGAACTCGTCGCAGCCAACGAGAGCCTAGCAGGCGGTCGCTGATCCAACGCGAACGGATCCGATTCCACGAACACAGCCCCTGGCCACTCCCACCGTCAGATGCTTCTCGTATAATCGCACCGGAGGTTTCGTGTTGGAAATCCGTCCCTTCGATCCCATTGACGCCCGCGCGCTCGCGGACCTCGCAGCAACCTGTTCGAGAGGCGAGAGCGATTTCGTCCTCAACCCGTTGTGGCACACCGAAGCCGAGCTGTTTTCAGAATTCGAACGTTTTGGAATCAGTCCTCAGGACCACCTTCTGGTCGCACACGACGACGGGGTCGTTGGTCTGGCCGGCTTCCTACGCTATCCGGGTGCAACTTCGGCCGCGTTGTTCTGTCCGATCGTCAGCCGCGGCAGTCGAGGCAGGGGCGTTGGTGGAGAGTTGTTGCGAGCCGCACAGCAGCTCGGGACGAGTCAGCTGGGGATCGATGTCGCGATCGCCGGGATCGGAACCCGAAACCGCGGCGGCTACTCGTTACTCGCGAGCCACGGGTTTCGGCCGGTCCGTCAACATTTCTGGATGCGCTGTGACGGCGAAGTCAGTCCCACCAAGCCTGATCTGGATGGGTTCGCAATCGAAATGGCTTTGCCAGACGACGCGGACGCGATCTTGGAGATCTACACCGCATGCGGTTTCGACCCGCGCGATTCGGTCACGATGCAGCGAATCCTCGATGACGGGCGTCATGCGCATGCGGTCCTGCGGCTCGACGGACGCGTGGTGGGGTTCACCGAGATCGAGACGCACTGGCAGCAGCGTGTCTGGGTGGCATTCGTCGGTGTCGTCCCGGAATTGCGTGACCGCGGCCTGGGATCGACGCTGGTTGCCTGGATGCTCGAACGTCAGTTCGAAGCTGGAGCACAAAGCGCCATGCTGATGCTGTCGCCCGCCAACCGAACCGCGCTGCGCGCTTACGAAAAGGTGGGATTCCGAAGAGCACGGCTCGTCGATGTTCTCGAAAAGCAGCTGAGAGCGGAATGACCGGGTCCGAAGCGGCAGAGTGCGCCGCTTTGGCGTGTCGAGTCGCTCTCCGTCGGTAAAACGTCCAGGCGTGCACCGGAACCTATAAAATCGCCACGCGCGGACCGAAGCTCCGCTACTTTCCCTCAATTGGCTCGAAGTGACCCAGACCTTCTGAGAGAACGAGTGACTCGCATTCGCCGGGTTCTCGACAAAGACCCCGGTGACGTCGTGAGTTGGTTCGGATTGGGTGGGGCGCTGCTCGACCTGCATCGTCCAGGCGAAGCGGTCGATGCACTGCGTCGAGTAATCGAAATCGATCCGAACCACACCACGGCTCATCGCGACCTCGGTCGATCGCTGCTCGAATCGGGAAACCCGGTAGAAGCTGCAGAGATCTTTGCCCGAGCCATCGGTCTCGCCGAAAAAGACGGCGACGTTCAAACCGGCCGCGAAATCCATCTGTATCTTCGGCAATTCGAAAAGCTGCCGGGTGAAGGTTGAGATGTCCGATGCGCGAGCGCTGTACAAGGAAGGTTTCCAGCACTTCGCCCACGATCGCATCGATGAGGCGATCGATTGCTACCGCCGGGCGACCGAAGCGGATCCCAGCCTGTCGATTGCCTGGAACGGTTTATCGAAGACGCTGCAACGCAAAGGCGACCTCGACGGGGCCGTTGCTGCTGCGTTGAAGATCGTCGAACTCGAACCAGACGACCCGTTGAGTCACACCAACCTGTCGATCCTCTACCAGGCACAGGGCAAGATCACCGAGGCGGAAGACGAAAAAGCCTTGGCGATGCAGTTGCAACCGAGCAACTGATCTCGACCGTCGTCGAGCTGGAGGCGTTGTTTGGCCGATCCCAAATCGTTTCATTTGTCCGCGCCCGTTCACGAGTACGTCGTCGCGCACGGATCGCCTCCCGATGAGGTGCAGCAGGGGTTGATCCAAGCCACCGCCGAACTCGGTGGGATCTCCTTGATGCAGATCGCGCCCGAGAAGGGCGCGTTCATGACGCTGTTCGCTCGTGCGATCGGGGCGAAGCGCGCCATCGAAATCGGGACCTTTACCGGATACTCGGCGCTCTGCCTCGCGCGGGGACTTCCCGATGATGGCCAACTCATCTGCTGCGATGTGAGTGATGAATGGACGCAGATCGGTCTGCCGTTCTGGAAAAAGGCAGGAGTCGATCACAAGATCACTCTCGAGATCGCGCCGGCGATCGAAACGCTCACGTCGCTTCCGCAGCGTGCGGACATCGACCTTGCGTTCATCGACGCCGACAAACCCTCTTACATCGCTTACTTCGAGGCGTTGATGCCGAGAGTACGAACCGGCGGTGTGATCCTGGTGGACAACGTTCTGTGGATGGGAAGGGTGGCCGACCCCGACGTCGACGATGAACAGACGGTTGCGATTCGCGCTTTCAACGACCACGTCGTGAAAGATGACCGGGTCGATTGCGTGATGCTCCCGATCGCGGACGGATTGACATTGCTGCGCAAGCGCTGAGCGGCTTCAGTGCCGCGTCAGGGTTCCACCGCGAGCTGGTGCAGCATTTCGGCGAAATCCGGCGGGTCGGGACTGTGCGCGTCGATTTCTTCGAGCGTCGCCCGCGCGGCATGCAGCATGTGTCGCGGTGCGGTGATCGGTCGGGACTGCGGTCCGTAAGTCTTGTCGCCGACGACCGGGTAACCCATGTGGGCCAGCGTCACCCGAATCTGGTGTAGAAAACCCGTCCGGGGGTGAACGTCGACCAGCGTCGCACCGTCGAGCAGCGCGACCGATCGCCAACGCATTCCGCTGACCCGAACACCGCGGGCACGCTCCGCTTCCGACTCGCTCACGACGCGCACCCGTGCCGGCCGGTGGCGAGCCGTCACCAGCCCGACCTCGATGGTTCCCTCGCCGTGAAGATGTCCCGATACGATCGCCCGGTAGTGCTTCTGGACCTGGTGGGCCGCGAACGCCCCCCGGATCCGCTGCCAGCTCGCCTCATGGGTCGCAAACAGCACTACGCCCGACGTGTCGACGTCGATTCTGTGAACTACGCCGCTTCGCAAGCCGCCCTCGCCAACACCATGGGTCTGTGGGGAACGGGCCATCAGGAAATTGAGTAGCGTGCCGGTTTCATCGACGCGCAGCGGGTGGACGGCGACACCCGCGGGCTTGTCGATCGCAAGCCAACCGTCACCCTCGGCCAACACCACGAACTCAGCGTCCGTATCGGGCAGCGCTCGCTCGTCCTCGGGACGCGCGAACGGAGCCACACCGATCGAGCTGCCAGCGTGTAGATTCTGCCCCTTCGCGCTCTCGGCCACGACCTTCTGGTCGACTGATACTGCACCTCGTGCCAGCAGACGGCGAACGGCCGAGCGAGACAGTTCCAGGCGGTCGGCCAGGAAGCGATCCAGGCGATGGCCGGACTCGGAGTCGCTAACTTCAAACTGGCGATCGGGTTCGGACACGGCGACAGTGTACCGGGCCTTTCGGGGCGTACTCCGAGGAAAATCTCCACGGTTGACAGCGCGCTGCACGGGGCGAAAGTCTCCCGACGTTTTTGGAGCCCCCAACCGTGAGTAAATCCGACCGAAATCACATCGCAGTGATGGACACCACGCTTCGCGACGGAGAGCAGACTCCGGACGTCGCGTACTCGCCTGCAGAAAAATTGCAGCTCGCCCGCCTGCTGCTGGCCGACGTCAAGCTGGATCGCATCGAGATCGCATCGACGCGCGTCTCCGAAGGCGAACGCGAAGCCGCCCGCCTGGTCGTCGATTGGGCGCGAAAACGACGCATGTTGTCGCGCGTCGAGATTCTCGGCTATTGCGATGGTGCGGCTTCGGTCAATTGGATCGTTGGGACCGGCGGGCGCGTGATGAATCTCCTCGTCAAAGGGTCCGAGCGGCACTGCAAGATCCAGCTCGGACTCGAACCCGAGCAGCACCGCGCCGCGGTCACACAGACGATTCGTGCAGCCAAGAAGAAGCGACTGACGGTCAACGCCTACCTCGAAGATTGGTCGAGCGGGGTCCGCGATTCGTTCCACTATGTGTTCGCGATGGTGGAACTGTTCGCGTCCCTTGGCGTGGAGCGAATTTTTCTGGCGGACACCCTGGGAATCTTCTCTCCGGCCGAGGTCACCCGCTACGTCGGATTGATGATTACGGCCTGGCCCAAACTGACGTTCGAGTTCCACGGCCACAACGACTACGGATTGGCGACCGCCAACGCGCTGGCCGCGGTCCGTGCAGGTGCGCAGGGCGTACACACCAGCGTCAACGGCTTGGGAGAGCGAACCGGCAACGTCCGCCTCGCCGAGATCGTCGCGGCGCTCCACGACCATACCCACTTTCGCACTGGCATCGCCGAGTCGCGGCTGTCGGCGCTCTCGAGGCTGGTCGAAACGTTCAGTGGCAAGGATGTGTCGGCTAACACTCCGATCGTCGGTCGTGACGTGTACACGCAGACGGCAGGGATCCACGCCGATGGCGACGCGAAGGGAGACCTGTACGCCACGCGGCTGCTGCCATCTCGTTTCGGCGAACAACGACGCTACGCGCTGGGAAAGCTCGCGGGAAAAGCCTCCTTGGAACACAACCTCAAGGGACTCGGAATCGAACTGAGCGCCGAAAACAAGAGCCTCGTGTTGCAGCGGATCGTCGAACTCGGAGACCGCAAGAACCGGATTACCGTACAAGATCTCCCCTACATCATCGCTGACGTCTTGAAGTCCCCCGCCGAGCTGCTGCTGCGGGTGGAGTCCTATCGGGTGGTCGTCGGCACCGACGAAACACCTCGTGCCGAAGTCGTCCTCTCCTACCGTGGCAAGACAGCCAGTGCAAAAACACACGGCGACGGTGGATACGATGCTTTCATGAACGCGCTGCGGAAGGCCGCGAAGCAGTTCGACATCGAAGTGCCCCGCCTCGTCGACTTCCGAGTTCGCATCCCGCCCGGGGGGCGCACCGCGGCGTTGGTCGAAACGGTCATCACCTGGAAATCGGATACTGCCGCCGACGGCACATTTTCGACACTCGGACTCGATTCGGATCAATTGGCGGCCGCTGTGATCGCGACCGAGAAGATGTTGAATGCCGTCCTGACGCAGCCCAAGCCCGCGAAGAAGCAGGCCAAGAGAGCCCGAAAGAAATCGCAGAAGACACGCTCGAAGGCCTGACCGTGGATGCCCTGACACTCCGAAGAGCGCAGGTAAAAAGCTCGGCGATTGCAGCCTTGGCGCTCGCAACCCTTGCGGGCTGTGCGAATACGAACGAAGTCGACCCCCTGTACCGGCCGGCCGAGAATGTATTGGAAGTCATTTCTGTGTTGCGCGCACACATCTCGGACGACACCTATCGGTTCGAGCCCGCGCGTGATTTCACCGGCCGCAACGTCTATCGCAGCTCGTTGCTCAGGCTCGAAAATTTGGAGCAATTGCACGCGGATGCACTGTATGCGGGCCACATGGACGGCGTGATCTCCTTCGCGAAAGCGCGGGCGTTCGAACGGTTGTCTGCCTTCGACCTGGCGGTTCAGAGCTACCAGTTGGCCGCCGACCAGAGCGAAGAACTCCGAGCCGAAGCTCTCGCGAGCGCGGACGTGTGCGACACGCTGCAAAGCACGTCGCGGATGGACCTCGGACTCGAATCAACGGGTGACGAAGAGGCCGACCTGCTGGCCGAGCAACGCCTGTCGGAACTCGACCCGACGACAGTGCTCGACGAGTTCGAGAAGAGGGTCGCGATTCTCGACGAACTCGCGCTCTCCGTCGCCGGCACGCACTACGGGCCGATCGTCGCCGAAGAAATCGAGCGGGCGGACCTGCTGCGAGCCAACTATTTCGAGGGAATCCGCACGACGCGACTCGATGGGGACGTACTCGCCTTGTCGGAGCGACAGCGAGTCGTCACCCAACATGCGGAGAGCAAGAACTTCAACCGACATCTGCTCAGTCTGGCCGATCTATACGCGGACCTCGCGGTCAGCTACGCGGAGACACATCCTCCCGAGAGTCTATCGTTCGATCCGGTTCGATTTCGCGAACTGATCGAAGGCGCGTCCGAGATCTACGAGATGGTGGCACGCCGCGATGGGACCCCCGAAAAGCTCGAAGCCTCCCGGCGACTCGAGGCGTTCCTTGCTTTTGCGATCCGGATCGACCGTGACCGATTCACGCCCTGATCACACGGCTGTGCCTCAGCTGGTCCGTGCGAGCGCGCTGCTGCTGATCCTCGTGACGATATTCATTGCGATGGGTTGTCACACACCGGGCGCCAAGCCATTGGGGCCGGCCATCGATTCGGGAGTGCAGTTTTCGAAGCGCGTGCCGGACGTTGCCGACCACGCGGCCGCCGAACTCGCGACCGCCGCACTGAACTCGGATCTCGCGAAAGCCACTCGGGTCCTGAAGCGACTGCGCGCCATCGATACGGTGTTGGTCACGGGCGGCGATTTGCCGACCGGGTTGGTTCCCGTCGCGACCGATCTGGTCAACGCCACGATGGATGCGCCTCGGGTCTACCAAAACGCCAGTCTGGCGCTGCTCGAAAGGGATGACCTCGACCCCGCGCTGCGGGCGCGACTGACCCGTACCGAAGGGGATGGCCCGCTCGCGCTGGCGAATGACCGCATCAATGACGCGAGGCTCATCTCGTTCGCTCGCGCGTTCAACACGCTCGCCGAGCCGATCGGAAGATCCGTCATGTCGTTGTCGTTGGGCCCCTATCGAATCGCCCGATCGGTACTCAACTATGCGCTTCAACTCCACCAAAAAGAGCCGCTCACGTTGCAACGGCGCCAGGCGCTCGCGCACTGGAAGGACTTCGTAGCGCGCTATCCCAACGCGCCGGAGTCGGAAGATCTGCGGTTGCGGATCGAGCGCGCAGAAGTCTTGCTGGACGAGACGCTCCGCAATCACGCCTACGACGCGGCGGAGCGCGCGCTCGAGTACGGAAACGATCGACTCGCACTCGTCTACGCCGATCGAGCGCTCGCCTTCGTCCCCGAGGACGCCGAGGCTACGGAGGTCCGGGACAAGGCCGAGCAGGAGGTCATCGCCAGCCGTGTGGATCGCACGCGCAGCCTGCAAAGCCCTCCCGATCCCGGCTCGATGGCAGCCGATGTGCGTCAACTCACGATCGCGTTGCTCGATCCCAGACGGGATCCTGCCGCCGAGGTCGAGCAGTTTCGGCAGACATCGGACGACCCGTCGCTGACGGACGAAACCGACTTCATCGAAGCCATGCTCGAAGGCGAGTCGGGAAACGAGATCCAGATGTGGAAACGCTACAAAACCCTCGCGGATGATGACGAATCGAACATGGCGCGACATGCCAATGCGATCGTCCGGGACTCCAGCCGCAATTCCTACGAAGCATTCAAGAAGGCGAAGGCTCTCAGTGTCAAGCACCGCGCGATCTGGGTGACCGTGGGACCCTGGATGAGGGGCCCCAGAGATCATGGACTCCCCAAACCGCTGGAGTGGCTGATCGACCTTCCGACGATGGCACAATCCGTCGTCGCTGCCCCTTTGCGACTGATACAGCTTCCGTTCATGGACGTGGTACCCGCGCAAAAACTCGCCGCGGTATTGGCGAGTCTTTACCTGAAGCGCAATCCCGCAGGCGAGCATTCGAGCGAGGTTCGCGATTGGCTGGCGGGTTTCGAAGAGGGTCGCGACAACTGGATCGCGGTCTACCACCTGGCAGAACAGGATCCCTATCGCGATGACGAAAAACTCGCAGAGCTGCGAGAGAAAGCCGCGGAGCAGGCGTTCGAGATCGCGCAACGCGAAACCCGCGCTGACCGGCGCAGCGCGATGCTCCGCCAGGTCGCTCAGCAGTACACCGACACGCTTTCGGGACAGCAGGCGGGAATGCTCGCGGGCGACGAGTACGCTCACTACACACCGCAGCGCGTCGTCATTTCGCGGGGATTTCTCACCGAGAATCGCGACTTCGCGGGCCCGGAAGGTCTGGCGCTGGACCCTCACCTGCTCGACGGCGAATCGTCCAACGGCGAGTTGCATCCGAGCGGAGTCGCGTTGGTTGGCGGTCGCACCGTCGAACTGCAGTTCCTCGCAGCGAGCGGAGATGAAGACGACCCGCCTACGACCACCTATCAGCGGTTGTCCGAAGAACGATTCGCCCGCATGATCGCGAAACTCGAAGAGACCTCGTTCCACAACGCCCTCGTCGATCCCGACGAGCGCTTGGATGCCGATGCCAGCCGCGACGTGTTCTTCGAGCGTGCGCGTGTCGGATTGGGCGAGCAAATCGATTCGCGCGCACTGGCCAGTTCCCACTACACGTATCGAGGGATGCGTGAGCGCTATGGATTGGTGCGCGCCCGCGAATCCATGCTTCCATTCGACCTGGTGATTTCCGGATCGCTCACCGATCTGAGTCTGGGCGCGTTTCCGCGCATTCGAGACCCGAAGAAGACGCCGGACGCGTTCCTGTTTCACTGACGTGTCGCGACCGCCGGCCGCACGGCGCGAGCCGCGGGAAACAGAAGTCGCTGATCGCGCCCTCTACCCCGCGTTTCTGTAGGCGCGATCCAGGAGTTCGACCGGATGCACCACTTCGGCCGCCAACCCCAGGCGCTCGGCGCCGCCGCGAAGTTGCATCAGACAGCCCGGGTTCCCGGTGGCAACGAAGTCCGGAGCAGCCGCCACGAGTGTCTCGAGCTTGCGGTCCAGCACAGCGAGTGACATCTCACGGTGGGTCAGATTGTACGTACCGGCCGCGCCACAGCAGCTCCCTGGATCCGCATGAGCGACGAGTTCGAGTCCTGGGATCGCGCCGAGCAGTCGCCGAGGGGATGCTTCGACGCGTTGACCATGAATCAAGTGGCACGGATCGTCATAACAGACCCGAGCCTCGATTCGTCCAGTGGGTTCTCGGATGCCCTCGGCGTCCAGAAACTCGCTGACATCGCGAACCATCGCCGCGAGTTCGTCGCCGCGACCGGGCAGCCACTCACCGACTTCCCGCATGGCCGCCCCGCAACCGGCCGAATTCGTCACCACCGCGTCGACCGCGGCACTGCCGAAGGCTTCGATATTGCGCAGGGCCAGCCCACGCGCGTACTCCAGGTCGCCCGCGTGAGCGTGGAGTGCACCGCAACAGGCCTGCGCTTCGGGCACGACGACATCGAACCCGTTGTGCGCGAGCACGCGCACCGTGGCCGCATTGATCGACCCGAAGATCTCGGGCATGACGCATCCGACGAGAAATCCGACCGTGCCACGCTTCTCGCCTACCGCCGGAGTCAGTCGCGGTGGCCTGCGTCGTTCGCTGGCCGGCGGAATCTCGGGAAGCGCGCCGTGCAGTTCGCGAAGCGCCATCGGCAACAGTGGCAGTGCGGCGCGATCCAGCCGGAGCCGCTGCGCGATACGCAGTAGCGTCATCGCCCACCGCAGCCGCCGCCGATGAGGGACCAGCCCTCGCAGCGCCCAACGCTCGATCCGCTTCGGCCAGCCTTCGCCGAGGCCTTCGTTTCGGACCTGCTCTCGAACGAGTTCGAGCATGTTTCCATAGCGCACACCGGACGG
>JAJDAM010000129.1 GCA_029261905.1 Deltaproteobacteria bacterium | reverse complement strand
TGGCAACATTGGCGAGCGCGCAGACTCGCCGCCGAATCAGCGAAGCGATCGATGGCCTGTCGGTAGACGCCGACATGCGTGCGCTCGACAGCGTGCGCGAGCACATCGCCCGGATCGCGACCGAAACGAGCCTGGACCGCGAAATCGGTGCGGACCAGGTGCGGACCCGGATTCGATCGATTCGCGACGAGGTTCGCGGCGAATCGGCGAAACGGGAGCTCGCAGAACTCAAGCAGCAGCTCCAACCGGGCAATCGACCGAAGCCTTCCGTCGAGGCCGGGACGATATCGGTTTCAGAACCGGTTCCCGTTTCGGCATGAAGGTCGGTTGCGGTAGAGCTTCGGCTCTACCGCATACCCCGCAATCAGGGCTTTCGATCCGATCTCAGGGTGCGGCCTGGAACGACCGCTCACCTTCTCTGTTCGATTTCGGGCGAAGCGGCGCGTCGCCGAAGCCAGGCCAGATCCGCAGGATTCCGAACAATGAGCGCGCTGTGATCCAGCCCGCGGTAATGATCCAAACCCCGTTGAGATCGGGGTCGAACGCGACCAGGGCGATCAAACCTGCGGCCGTGCTGGCCAGCATGGCGTTGCGCAGAAATCGGAAGTCGCTGGTTCCCCAGTGAATGCCATCGGTCACGAATGCGAGCGCGTTCATGGGTTGAGCGAGTGCGCAGGTCAACCAGGCAGCGATGAAGATCGGGCGCACGTGATCGGGGAGTAGCGATTCCGCGACGAAACCTCCACCGACCCCCATCGCCCCCAGCGTTGCGACACCTGCGCCGAGTCCCCAGATGCACGCGATGCGCGCAACCTCGCGCGCACGCGCGATCTGTGATGCACCGAGGAAGAATCCGATCAGGCTTTGTGCCGCGGCGCCGAAGGCATCGAGCAGCAACGCGTTCAACATCCAGAATTGGCGAATGACCTGGTGGGCGGCACCGGCATCTGCACCCAGCCGGGTCGCAAAACGCGTGCTCACGATCAGGAACGCGAGTAGCGAACCGGTCCGGATGAACAAATCGCGTCCCACCGCCAGCAATCTGCCTGCGGAACGCAGATCGACGCGTTGAGGCAATCCGAGCCGGCGGATCACACGTTCGACGGCCCACAACGCGCCCAGCCACTGGCTGACGACACTGGCCCACGCGGCGCCGGCGATTCCAAGAGGCGGAATCTCTCCCCATCCGAAAATCAGGATCGCATCGAGGATGACGTTGAGCGCGTTTTGCGTGACCGCGATCAGCAGCGGCGTCCGCATTTCCTGTAGACCGCGCAGTGCTCCGAAGGCCGCCATCATGATCAAGATGGCCGGTCCCCCCAGGAGTCGGATCTTCAGGTACACGATGCTCGCGTGGTGTACCTCGAGGTCTGTTGTCATGAACTCGACGGCGCCGTGCAACAAGGGCCAGCTGACAAGCGCGAGACCGGTGCCGATCGCAGCCGCGAGCACGATCGCGAGCCCGGCAGCCTCGGTTCCTCGCTCGAGTCGGCCTGTCCCGGCCGCCAACGCGACCTCGGTTTGCGTACCGATGCCGAGAAAATTGAATATCCAGAAGACGCCGCTCAGCAGAGTCGTCGCGATGCCCAGCGCCGCCAGCGGGGCCGTGCCGAGACCCGAGATGAATGCGGTGTCGACCAGTCCGGTGATCGGCTCTGCGATCAACGAAACCAGCACCGGAACAGACAGAACGACGAGCGTCCGGTGCGGCCGCTCGTCGAACGGATGCGAGACCACCGTCGGCTCGGTCAATGGCCCTCGGCTCGGTGATCGATTCTCCACAGCGCGGATGGCAGAAGGCGTCTCAACCACCATCCGGCCCGCGCGTGGGCACCCGGGAACACCCAGAACGCGCGTTTGTCGATCGCGCGTTCCACCGCTTCGATGACTTTTTCGGGGCTCATCGGGGCGGGGCCGGTCTGCATGATCTTCGGGTTCGATTTCGCTTGTTGCCGCAGAGGGGTGTCTACCTGTGGCGGACACACACAAGCGATGTGGACTCCCTTGTCGCGGTTCTCGTGGTAGAGGACTTCGGTGAACGCGATCGATGCGAACTTCGAAGCGCAATACGCACCGAAGTGCATGTTCGGTACCCAACCGGCGATCGATGCGAAGTTGATCAGCGAGCCGCGTCCGCGATCGAGCAGCCTCGGCAGCGTCGCAAGGCTGACGTTCACCAGACCCCCGTAGTTGATATCCATGACGCGCTTGATTTCGTCTGGGTCCTGTTCGAGCAGCAGGCCGGTGGGCTGGATCGCAGCTCCGTTGTACACGCAATCGATCGGACCCAATCGGTTTTCCACGTTCTCGATGACCGAATTCACCTGGTTGCGATCGGTGACGTCGAGGTGCTGGGTGTGGATCCGATCCAAACCCTTCGCGGTCTGTTCGAGACCCGCATCATCGATGTCGACGGCTGCCACGGATCCGCCAGCCAGCGACCAGCGGCGGGCCGCGACCCGGCCGATTCCGCTGGCCGCACCGACCACCAGCAACACTTTGTTGCGTGTATCCATGGATTTCGTCCCAACGGCCGCGCTACAAGGCGATGCGGGTCGCCTTGAGCGCGGCTGAAATTTCGTCCGCCACCGCAGAGTGGCAGGTCAACAAGAAGATCTGACGTCGCGAGGAAATCTCTTCGAGCACGCGATACACCGCGTGTCGGCGCGAATCATCCATCCGCAGCAGCGCGTCGTCGAGTACCAATGGAAGCTTTTCGCGATCCTGATCGAGGTGGTCGAGCAACCCCAGACGCAGACACAAGAAGATCTGGTCGATCGTTCCCTGGCTGATGGGGTCGGCGACCTTGACCGGTTGGTCCCGGCCGGCCGGCGTCACGCAGAGCAATCCCTGGTTGTCATCGACCAGGTCGATTCGGTGGTATCGGCCATTCGTGATGCGCTCGAGGTAGAGACTGGCGCGCCGGAGTACATCGGGTTGATGATCTTCGCGGAACTCCTGCTCGGCGCGCGTCACGATCGATTCGAGCAGCGCCAGCCGATCGCGCCTGCGTTCGATGTCGGCCATTTCCGATTCGATCTCGCGCACACGGTCGGTCGCGCGGGCGAGGCCGCTGCCGATGTCTTTTGCGAGCAGTTCGTGGAGTTCACCGAGCCGTCGCTGCTCGAGGCCGATCTGGTCTTCGAGTGCCGCGATTTCCTGTTCACGTGCGGCAGCGATCGCGGGCAGCCACGGGGCATCAGCCGCGTTTCCGAGAATCCGGGGATCGTTCTCGATCGCGGCGAACCGCGGGTCTGCACGGAGTTCGCCCTCTCTTCGACGCAGGAAGTCTTCTTCTTGCCGCCGCTCGACGACCCGGTCGAAGGCTTCGTCGAGCGGCATCGGATCGGTGCGATCGGGTGCCGCCTGGCTCGAGGCGCCCGCGAGGGCCAGCTCGAGTACACGCTGGTGTTCGCGTTTTCGCGCGAGCAGTGGGGCGTCGCGTTCGCACAGCCGAGCCGCTTCGTCACGCTGAGCGCGATCTTCGTCGAGTCGCGCGCGCTGCTTTTGGGCGGCGGCGATCGCGGCGCGCAGGCGACCGAGCAGCAGGTCGCCGTGGCCCTCCGGGTCGAGCCCCACCCGTTCGCTCATTTCGCGCCAGCTGCCTTCGCGCTCGTCGATCGAACGAGCGAGTTCGTCGGCGATTCGCTGTGCATCCACGGCATCGCGCAGGTGGC
>JAJDAM010000128.1 GCA_029261905.1 Deltaproteobacteria bacterium | reverse complement strand
ATCAGCGCGAGCGCACGCTGCGATCCCATCATCTCGCCCATCATTTCAAGAACCCACGCGCCTACTGGGGCGTCACGACGCACTTCTGGGACCGCGTCTTCGGATCGCTACCTGCATCGTGGCCCGACGACTACGCGAAATTCGCGGACACCGCCCCCCTCGAAGGGCCCAGCAACCTGCGCGCCGTATGGAATCCGCGCCTGGTACTGGCCGAACTGCGCGCCTCGAGAACGAGGCGGGTGTAGGCGAGTCCGTCTGGGACCCCAGCTAGCCCTGACTTGGAATACGTCGAAAGCGGAGGCGGCCAGGGATGGCCTCCGCGGAAGTCAAGCACAGCGCTACTGACAACAATCTGCACTCGTTTCCTGCATCACGATCGTGCGTTGTTCCACATTGGTTTCGAGGCCAGCGAGCCATGGAGCGGAGGCCATCCCTGGCCGCCTCCGCGTCGTTGACCGACTCGCGAATTTTCGAATCAGGGCCAGCTATCCCGTCCTTCTACACCATCCGAATGCGGGGTTCGCGCGCTTTCTCGAGCAGCGAGTCGCGGTCCGCGCCGTCTCCGGGGTAGACCGCGTACCCGAAGCCGAGCGCGATGCGGACGCCCGCATTCAGGGCCTCGTTGCCGGACAAGTCGTCCGCCACCGCGCGAGCCAGCGTGAATACGCGATCGCCGGCAGACAGTCCCGGGTCGGGCAGCAGGATGGTGAATTCGTTCTTGCTGGTTCGCCCGAGAACGTCGAAATCACGCAGATGGCTTCGCAACGCCTCTACGCTTCGAGAAACCACCTGGCGCACGCGGGTGATGCCGGCGGCGCGCTCGATTTCGTCGAGGTTCTCGAGTCGGCACACCGCGATCGCGAGTGCACTCTCGGCGCCATTGGCGCGGGCGATTTCCTCGACGATGCGCTTTTCGAGATACACCGAGTTGGGCAAACCGGTTTCGGAATCGAAGTTTCGAAACCTTCTGGCCTGCGCGTGAAACATCGCATTGGTGAGCGCCCGCTCGAGGTAGGACACGAACTTGCCGAAGAGTTTCAGGTCGTCTTCCGAGAATCGACCGACATAGAACCGGTCGCTCTCGACTTTGTCGTAGATTGCGAGTGTCCCGACGACGCGGGCCTCCCGCATCAGCGGAGCCGCGATTACGCTCCGGAGCTCCGAGTCGAGTTCCTTCGTGTCGGAGTGAAGCGCGATGTCACGAATCAACAGTGGGCTGCGACGCTTGATGGCGTTCACCGAAACCTGCTTGTCGAGCCGGAAAAGACGCTCCTGCAGCCGACCATCCGCCGATCCGAAATACGAACGAATCACGTAGCGTCCGGTCTGTTCGTCTTGCAGGCGCAGGATCGCGTGATCCGCTTCGAGGACCATTGCCGCGGACGACGTGCCGAGACGCAGCACTTCCGAAAAATCCTCCGTCGAGATCATCTTGATCCCGGTCTCGTTGATGGCGCTCAACTGCGTGGCGCGCGAATTCATGATGGCCGCGCGCTTGGCGTGTTTGATCTCCTCCGCGGCGGCGGCGGCGATCTCGAGCAGCGTCTCCTCCATCGCTCGTCCGCGTGGTGCCCGATCTCCGCCTTGAATCGACAGCACACCAGCCAGTGTGTCCCCGGCGAGCAGCGGCTATGCCGCGTATGCGAGCGCACCCTCGTGGGTCTTGAGAATGGTCGCCTCGCGCGTTCGCGCGACCGTTCCGTCGATCCCCTGACCGACCGCGATGCGGTATTCGCCGCCGAATCCGCCGCCGTCGAGAGAAGTCGCGCCAAGCCGCAGATCGTCGTCGTCCGGGTCGCACAAGTAGAGCGTCGCGATGCCGTCACCCGCGTGCTTGGCGACGAACCGGCAGAGTTTGCGAAGTCGATCTGCCAGCGGCGCCTTCCCGGAGAGTTCGCTTCGCACCTGGCGAACCGCCTCGTACCGGGCGGCCTGGCTGCAGAGCGCTTCATGGGATTGGGATTGCGCGATGATCTGCGCATCGAGTCGCGCGAGCTGCTCGGCGAACTCGAGATCTTCGTCGGAAAAGGTGTCGGGCCGCGTCGAGTGATGAAGATTCAACACGCCGAGTACGCGGCCTTCGAAGATCATCGGAACCGAAATCGCGGACTCCACATCGAGCCGTTCGCGCACGATGCGGAAGGCCTGGCGGTCGGCTTTGCCGCGCAGGCGAAGCGGTCTTGCGTCGGCGGCGACCCGGCCCGCGATCCCCTCACCGAGCGGCACCCGGATCTTCGTCCACAGCTCGGGCTCGATCCCGGCGGCAACTCGGACGCGAAGCTCGCGGTTCTCGGCGTCGAGCAGCATCAGCGAGCCGCCCTCTGCGCCCGTCACGCCAACCGCGATTTCCAACATGCGAGAGAACAGGTCATCGGCATCGATCGTGAGGTTGTACGACTCGACGATTTCGTGCAGTGCACCGAGGAGTTCGGTCTTGTGATGGCCCGAAGCTGGACCGAAGCACCACAACAAGCGAGCCGTCAAGGGGGAGACGACCTGCACGCCGCGATCCACCACGGCACCATGTTGCTTGGCGAAATCGAGTTCGGCGCTGGCATCGACGACGGTGTGAAGTGTGGCGTCGTCGATCAGTTCTTCGATCCGATCCGTCAGTTTCGCTTCGAGCAGTGGCGCGAGGTCGCGACCGAAATCAGCGAGTCGCAGCCGCACTTCCGAAGCGGCGCGATCGAAGACTGCGGCGATCTCGAGATCGGGGTTCGCAAGCAGGGAGGGGATCAGCTGCAGCACCTCGTCGTTCGCGCAATAGATCCCGAT
>JAJDAM010000127.1 GCA_029261905.1 Deltaproteobacteria bacterium | reverse complement strand
GTTCCCGCAGCCTACGTCGAGGACCCGGATCGCAGCCTCGGGTGTGGTGTCGATGTGCTCCGCGACGCGTGACCAGCCGGGCCAGGCATGGCCGCGGGAGGCATCGAACTCGGCAGAGGTCTCGTGGTAGAAGTTGCGGTTGATTCGGTTCAGCGCACGGACAGTCCGATCGTCCACGGCCTACACGGTTCCTGGATCAGTCGTCACCTGCGATACAGTAGCTCGCCCCTGTTGCGAAGGAGCCGATGTGGGCGTGGTGCCGGACCGGGCTGTCCGCAAGCGTCAGAAGCGATTCGATCCGATTCCCCACGAGCGCGAGCTGGTGGCGATCGTCGATGCAATCGTACGGACACCGGGCCTCGACCATGGTCAACTCGATAGCGTGCTGAAACGCTTCCCGAGGGATGGCTGCGGGCTGTTTTCTCGCAGCGAGATCATTTCGGGGTTTCGCCATTTCCAGTCGGAGCGCTGGCCCGATGTAGACGAGGCCGAGTTCGTGGCGCGATTGCGGCTGCGACCGGTTCGCACCCAGAGCGGCGTGACGCCCGTGACGGTCCTGACCAAGCCGTTTCCGTGCCCAGGTGAGTGCATTTTCTGTCCCAACGACATCCGAATGCCGAAGAGCTATCTGGCCGACGAGCCGGGCGCACAGCGGGCGGAAGACAACCGATTCGACCCGTACCTGCAAACCTGGAATCGACTCGACGCGTACCGAAGCATCGGACACCCCGTCGAGAAGGTCGAATTGATCATCCTCGGCGGGACCTGGTCGTTCCATCCCGAGGCCTACCAGATCTGGTTCGTGAAGCGTTGCTTCGACGCCCTCAACGATTATGGGAGCGGCGTCGACGGTCGCGCCGATGCGGGGCTCGCGCCCGTGGGGTTTCGCGAGCTGGCTCCCATCGGGCGAGGTTCACCGGGGGCGTACAACCAACGGATCAGTGCGCTGCTGCACGAAAGCGAGCGAGCGAGTTGGGACGAGCTGTTTGTCAGCCACCGAACCAACGAAACCGCGCGATGCCGCAGCGTCGGGCTGGTCGTCGAGACGCGGCCAGATCACATCTCGGACGAGGAGGTGGTACGGATCCGTCGGTTGGGTTGCACCAAGGTACAGATCGGACTCCAGAGTTTGTCGGACGAAGTGTTGGAGAAAAATCGACGCGGTTGCGATGTCGCGGCCTCTCGTCGCGCGCTGCGTATGCTCCGTGGTGCCGGTTTCAAGATACACGCGCACTGGATGCCGAACCTGTTGGGCTCGTCGCCCGGCCAAGATGCCGAAGATTACTCGCGGCTGTTCGACGACGCGGACTTTCGGCCCGACGAACTCAAACTGTATCCCTGCAGCCTGATCGAAAGCGCAGAGCTGATGAACTACTACGAATCCGGCCAATGGCGTCCGTACGAAAACGCAGAGCTGGTCGACCTGCTGGCGCAGTGCCTGGAACGCACACCGGCCTACTGTCGCCTTACGCGCGTGATTCGGGATTTCTCTTCAGGGGATATCGTGGCCGGCAACAAGGTCGCGAACCTGCGCGAGGTTGCAGAGGCCGCGCTCGAGGCGCGAGGCGGGTCGAGTCGCGACATCCGAGCGCGTGAAATCCGCGATACGGCATTCGACCCGAACTCGCTGGAGCTGACCGTCGAGACCTATCAAACGTCGATCGGCCTGGAACACTTCCTGTCGTTCGTGACCGACACCGATCGGCTGGTCGGATTTCTCCGGTTGTCGCTGCCGGGCTCAGCCGGCGCGAGCGAAGAACTGCGCTACAGCGCAATGATTCGTGAGGTGCACGTGTATGGCGATTCGCTGGCGTTGGGGCAGCGCGGCGAAGGGACCGCGCAACACCTGGGCCTCGGCCGCCGGCTGATCGAGCGCGCCAGACGGATATCAGTCGCCGCCGGCTTCCCGGACCTCGCAGTGATCTCGGCCGTCGGGACGCGCGACTACTATCGGCAGCTCGGCTTCCAGGACGGCGAGCTCTACCAGCATCTCCCGCGAGCGGATGCCTCAGCCGTTGCTGAATTCGAGAGCGTCGCCTGAAGCCTTCACGCGGACCACGACCTTCTCGCCTTCCGGGAAGTCACCGTCCAGTATCCGCATCGAGAGTGGATCCTCGAGCATTCGCTGGATCGTCCTCTTCAGCGGTCGCGCGCCGTAGTGCGGGTCGTACCCTCGCTCGGCAATCAAATCGCGCGCTTCGTCGCTGACTTCGAGTTCGAGCCGTCGCTCGCGCAGTCGCTCTCGCAACCGGTCGAGCTGAATCTCGACGATGGTGTTGAAATTTTCACGGCTGAGCTGCCGGAATACCAGAGTCTCGTCGACGCGATTCAGGAATTCCGGGCGGAAGTGGCCTCGCAGCGCCTCGTCGACGCGTCGCTCCATTTCCGGACGGTCCTCTTCGCCCAACTCGATGATGTGTTGACTTCCGATATTCGACGTCATGATCAGGACGGCGTTGCGGAAATCGACCGTACGCCCCTGTCCATCGGTCAGCCGCCCGTCGTCGAGGATCTGCAACAGCACCCCGAACACATCGGGATGTGCCTTTTCGATTTCGTCGAACAGAATCACGCAGTAGGGTCGACGTCGCACCGCCTCGGTGAGGTAG
>JAJDAM010000126.1 GCA_029261905.1 Deltaproteobacteria bacterium | reverse complement strand
GGCGTGCGCACATGGCTTCAGGTCGGGGGCACGCCGCCGGACTGGGCCGAAGCCTACGAGACGATCGCCGAAGCGGGGGATGGTGGGCCCGTCGGGATCGAGCGCAGCGAAGACGACCTCCTGTTCATCTATACGGGCGGTACCACCGGCATGCCGAAAGGCGTGATGTGGCGCGCAGGTGATCTCTGGGGCGCGCTCGGCAGTGGCGGCAACGCACCGGCGAACAATGGTGTGCGGCCAGAGAGCCGGCAGCAGCACGTGAACAACGTACTCGCCGCGGGACCGCTCGCGCGTCAGATCATCGCCTGTCCGCTGATGCACGGGACCGGGCTCCTCACCGCCATTTCTACACTGTCGGCTGGCGGTTGCATCATTACGCTCGAGAGCTCGGGCTTCGACGCCGACGAGTTCTGGGAAACGGTGGATCGCACGCAGGCCAACTCGGCGGTGATCGTGGGCGACGCTTTCGCGAAGCCCATGTTGAATGCGCTCGACGCGTCGCCGGGTCGCTGGAACCTGGAGTCGCTGAAGGTCATGATCTCGTCGGGCGTGATGTGGAGCCGCGAGGTGAAGCTCGCGTTGCTCGAGCATCTGCCGAATCTGTTGATGGCCGACATGTTCGGGTCGAGCGAAGCGGTGGGCTTCGGCTCGAACGTCACCAGCAAAGACGGCAAGTCGAAGACCGCGAAATTCATGATCGGAGACGATTGCCGAGTCTTCACCGAGGACCATCGCGAGGTCGACCCCGGTAGCGGCGAGCGCGGCTTCATCGCGCGTCGCGGTCCGATCCCGGTGGGCTACTACAAGGATCCGAAGAAGACCGCCGAGACCTTCCCGACGATCGCGGGTGTCCGGTACTCGATCCCGGGCGACTGGTGCACCGTCGAGGCGGACGGAACCCTGACACTTCTCGGGCGCGGGAGCGCTTGCATCAATACGGCGGGCGAGAAGGTCTTCCCCGAAGAGGTCGAAGAAGCCCTCAAGCTCCACGCCAGCATCGAGGACGCGCTGGTCGTCGGCGTTCCGGACGATCGCTGGGGCACGGCGGTGACCGCGGTGGTGCAAGCGAGCGCGGGCGCGCCTTTCGACGAGGCCCTGCTGCGCGAGCACGTTCGCGGGAAGCTCGCGGGCTACAAGACGCCGAAGCGCATCTTCGCGGTGGACGCGATGTTCCGCGCACCGAACGGAAAGGCGAACTACAAAGGCGCGAAGGCGTTCGTGATGTCGGAGATGGGGATCGAGGAAGGCTGATCGAATGACCGTCTCCCGGCCCGAACATCCCCGCCCGCAGTTCTTTCGCGCCGAGTGGAGGAGCTTGAACGGCGAGTGGGGATTCAAGGTCGACTCGGGCGACTCGGGTCTTCATCGCGGTTGGGCGATCGCTCACGGGCCCATCGACGGTCGCATCAACGTCCCGTTCTGCCCGGAGAGCCCGCTCTCGGGCATCGGGGAGACGGACTTCATGAAGGTCGTCTGGTATCACCGCGAGTTCGACGTGCCAGACACCTGGAAGGATCGGCGGGTACTGCTGCATTTTGGAGCTGTCGACTGGTCCTGTCGCGTCTGGGTGAACGGCACCGATGTCGGGCAGCATCAGGGCGGTAGCGTTTCGTTCAGCCTGGACATTACCGATGCACTTGGCGACGAGAACCATGTCGTGGTCCGAGTCGAAGATGACGTTCGCTCCGGCCTACAGCCTGCGGGCAAGCAAAGTCTCCTCCATCCATCGTTTGCCGCGAGCTACACACGGACGACGGGCATCTGGCAGAGTGTGTGGCTCGAGGCGGTGCCGGCCACGCGTATCGACTCGGTGCAGATCCTTCCGGATTGGGCGGGTGGACGGTTCGTCATCGTGCCGAGATTCCACGCACTGGATGCTCCGCATACGCTTCGGTGCACCGTTTCTTCGGGTGGCGACGAGGTGTTCCGCGTGGAGGGCGCCGCGGGCGACGGCTTGCCGATCGTCGTCGACCTGACATTGCCGCGTTCGTGGTCCCCCGCCGATCCACACCTGTATGAAATGCGCTTCGAGCTGCTTTGCGGCGACGATGTGGTGGATGTCGTCGAATCGTATGCGGGCTTGAGACACTTCTGTGTCGAGGGAGATCGATTCCTGCTGAACGGGGAGCCCCTCTTTTTGAGATTGATCCTCGATCAAGGCTTCTACTCCGACGGGCTGTGGACGGCACCGTCGGACGAGGCGCTGCGGGCCGACATCGAACGGGCGCAGGCCCTGGGTTTCAACGGGGCGCGTCTGCACCAGAAGGTCTTCGAAGAGCGCTTCCACTTCTGGGCCGATCGGCTCGGCTACCTGACCTGGGGAGAGTTTCCAGATTGGGGGCTCGAGGGGTTGAACTTTTTCCCGCCCCGGGAGGACGCCGCGTACCAGCAGCGTGCACTCGACAATCATCTGCGCGAATGGTGCGAAGTCGTCGAGCGCGATCGGAACCATCCCTCGATCATCGTCTGGACACCGTTCAACGAAGTGAATCGACGCAAGGGCAGAGAGCGGCTCTACGACCGGACGATCCGC
>JAJDAM010000125.1 GCA_029261905.1 Deltaproteobacteria bacterium | reverse complement strand
CCGGCCGCGCCGGCCGCGGCAATGCCAGAAGCGAGGCTGGTACTGTGGAACGAGTCCTTGCGGCGCGATGACGCCGCGCCCTCGATCGAGCGGGGTATCCGTCGGCGACTTCGATCGTCGCCGATCTATCAGGCGTGAATCCGGGGACGGCGCGCAGCCGGACCCACCTCCATCAGCGTGGCCGCGACCGCGAGCAGCAGCGCGTCGTGTCCGGGGCGGGCGACGAGTTGTACGCCCACGGGTAGTCCGTCGGGTGTGTAGCCGAGCGGCAGTGAGATGGCCGGCTGCCCCGTCGCATTCCACGGCTCGGTGAACATCATGTGCGGCACCATCCGCTCGAGAAGCTCCAGCGGCGAAAGACGGGTCGGATCGAGGTCCGCCAGAAGTGGAGGCGGCTCCACCACGGTGGGCGTCACCAGCAGGTCGAACGATTCGAACCAGGCGAGCGTTCGCGCGAGCCATCCCTCGCTCCAGCGCGCGGCGCGCTCTCGGTCGGTGGCTGTCGCGTCGTCGGCCATACACGACAATTCCCACAAGAAGGGCTCCACGTCGCCCGGACCCGGTTCGCGGCCCAGGCGTTCGGCCAGGTCTTCCAGACATTCGCGATACTCCGCGGGCCCGATCACCGCACCGTGGAGCGCACGCTCTTCGTACTCGAACAGGGACGCGGGTGCGGCCCGTTCGACCTGGTGCCCGAGTTCCGCCAGCTGCGCTTCGACCCGATCGATGACGTCCAGGCAGGTGGCGTGCACGGGGCCAGCGTTCGGTGCATCGACGCAGACGCCGACCCGCAGTGCTGGCGGTGGCCGGGACAGAGCCGCTCGGTACTCGTCCGGCGCTGCGCGTTCCGGGCGCGCGCGCAGCGCGTCGGCGAACGCCGCCGTGTCGCGCAATGAACGGGCGACCACGAACTCGACGTCCGAGCGTCCGGTTCCGGTATGGCGCCAGACGATCAGATCTCTCGAAGGTTTCAGCCCGATCAGCCCGCACCACGCCGCGGGAATGCGGATCGAGCCCGCGCCGTCGCTCGCATGCGCGACCGGGACGAGACCGGATGCGACCGCCGCACACGCGCCCCCCGAAGAACCGCCGGCCGAACGCGTCGGATCCCACGGGTTGCGGGTCGGGCCGAAGGCGATCGGCCAGGTATTGGACTGCAAGCCGAACTCGGGCGTGCTCGACTTCCCCACCGTAACGAGCCCGACCGACCTGAAGCGGGCCCCGAGCGGAGTGTCCTCCCCGGCACGGTGGTCGGCTTCGACCAGTGCCTGATTTCCCGCGTAGTACGGCTGACCTTGCTGCCGAGCACCGACGTCTTTCATCAGGAACGGAACTCCGGCGAACGGTCCGGCCGGCTCGATCGATGTGTCGCGCGCGTCGTCGAACAGCCGGATCGGAACGGCCCCCAGTTCCGGGTCGATCCGTTCGATCCTTCGGCAGGCGGCCTCCGTCAGCTCGGCCGCCGACACCACCCGTTTTGCAACCAGAGCCGCCTGGGCGGTGGCATCGAGCAGCGCCCAATCATCGGATTCGTGCGCGCTCACGTTCATCTCCACGGTGGGTCGGATGGCTCGGTTGATCGATGGGTTCGGTCGGACAGTAAGACGCACAACGCCGATATTCGCAATTGCCGCCGCTACGGAGCGTTGTCGAGCGAGTGTGCCAGGAGGAGACCAGTCTTCGAGACGACCTTCGCTGGCCATCCGGTTCTTCAGCGGGTCGCTGGTCGAGCGCGATGGCGGTTACCGAACTCGCTCGAGATGAATGAGCGGTATCGGTCCCGTATCCGTTGGTGTTGGGTACTCTTCTTTGATCATGTCTGTACGACTCGACCAGACGGCGCTCGTCACCGGTGCATCGGCCGGGATCGGGCGCGAAATAGCGGGTGTGCTGGCCGAGAAGGGTTTTGATCTGGTGCTGGTGGCGCGTCGGGGCGCGGAACTTTCGCAGCTCGCGCTCCAGCTCGAAAACGAACACGGGGTTCGCGCCGTTGCGCATCCCGTCGATTTGCTTCGCGAAAATGCCGCTGCGGATCTGCAAAGCGAACTCGAGCGGGAAGGGGTCATCGTCGACCTGCTCGTCAACAACGCCGGCTTGATCGAGGTGGGTGCATTTCGGGAGCTGCCACTCGATCGGTTGTTGCGGCTGGTGCGGCTCAACACTGGCGTGCTGACAGAGCTGACACATCGCTTCTTGGGATCCATGGTGGAGCGCGGGCACGGGCGCGTTCTCAACGTTGCGTCGCTCGCTGCCTTCCAACCCGTTCCATCGCTCGCCGTGTATGCCGCGACCAAGGCGTTCGTGCTGTCGTTTACCGAATCCCTCTCGGAAGAACTCAAGGGCACCGGTGTTTCGGCAACCGCGTTGTGTCCTGGCCTGACGCGAACGCACATGGTCGAGCAAGCGCAGGAGGCGAGTTCGCTGGCGCGTGCGACGCCGAGCTTTCTGATTTCAGAGACTGCGGACGTGGCGCGCGAAGGCGTGGAGGCCTGTCTGGCAGGCCGGGTCATCGTGGTTCCTGGCGTACCGAACCGGTTGCAGGCCAACGCGGTGCGGTTCTATCCCCGATGGCTGGTGCGCACGATCGGTGGTCTGGTCGGCCGCCGCAGCCTGTAGCCTCTAGTTCGCCGTCTCGGCGCCCCTGAGATGCGAAAACAGTTCCTTGCGAACGGCGGGGTTCGAGATCTTCCAGAGGACGCCGTCGGCGAAATAGTGGTGGATGTTGATGAAGTTGCCGATGGCGACCTTGATCACCGCGTACGAACCCGCGGGAGCGACCCAGGCCAATACGCGGGGGGACAACTCGAATACCAGCAGGCTCAGTCCGAGGGCGAGCGATACGAACAGCGCTACGGATCGAAATGGGCTGCGGTTCTTGGTTACCCCACGGTTGATTTCTACGCGCATGGGGAACAGCAGGTACTGCAGCGCGTGGGATAGCTGGACCCAGAAGATTGCGAACGGATTGATCGCCATCGCGCAGTACCAGACCACAATCGCTGCGAACGGCACCAGAACCTGAAGCGAAGGGGTTCTCCCGATCCGATTTCGATACTGCACGAGGCCGATGATCCCGAGAATCGCGCCGAGAGGGATCAACGTGTAGGTGGCGAACGAATAGATCTGGTTGAATGTCTCGATGATGCCATTCGGGGGCCCACGAAATACGAAAATGTGCAGGAACCAGATGACATGCCACGCAAGGAGCACTCGTAGTCCGGAACGAACCCAGGTTCGTTCGCCGTCTTGGATCCCCGCTCCGCCGAGGTAGGAAAAAGAGGCCATCATTCCCCAGGCCTGACCGGTGTAGTGCCAGGCGAGGTAGGCGCCCGCGACCAGCGACAGCAGTTGGGTTGCGATGCCGGACTCGAACACCACCTGCAACACGACCGCCGCGACCGATGCGGCACCGAGAAGCGCGGGCACCCACTTCGATGCCCACGGATAGCGCTCGACCGTGTCCGAAGAGCGATACATCAACGCATAGGTCGCCATGAAGTGCGGCCAATTGAGTAGAGCGGTCAGGATGACGAAGCGTTGCGCTGGCTGACCCTGGTTCCAGCTGGGCTCGACGGACAGCAGGAATAACAGAACCAGGATCGACAAGCCGCCAATCGCGACCGTGTCGACAGTGGGATTGATGATCGACATCGGCGTTCCGTGCGCAGACATGTCCGAACACTAGCGCCCCGAGCA
>JAJDAM010000124.1 GCA_029261905.1 Deltaproteobacteria bacterium | reverse complement strand
GCTCGGGAGCCGAGGCTCGACCTGTGCCGACTGTGCGGGCAGCACTTCGTGATGCGCGACTGCCTCGCGAAGGTCGCGGTGCGACTGGATCGCTTGGACAAACTCCCCGATTTCCGCCACGCGGGTCCCCGGATGCTTCCTGACCCATCTTCCCGATCGGTCTCACCCGATGAGGTCTGTTCCCGCTTCTCGCGATCGATTCTCGAATTCTCTCGAGCTTCGACACCTCGCCTGCACTCCGAGATTCGGAGGGGAATGCAGATCGCGATGGTTGGGTTCTTGGATGGGCTGGATGCTTCGATTGGCGGAGGGGGTAATGGGAAGGTATCCCGAGCGTCGGCGGCCGGGCAAGCCCCGTCGGCGAATTGACCTTCATCACACGCCTCACCGAGTCGGGTGCCGGGATCGCTTCGACGAGCCATCGAGCACCCGAGTTGCCGTTTGGGGTTCGGGTCAGCGATGCTCGGATGAAATGCGTCTTTCGCTTCAGGTTCAGTACGCCATTTGTGCCAGCTTCGATCTCGCGTACAGCGGGCAGGGCGAGCCGATCCAGATTCGAGCGATCGCGGACCGCCAGGCGATTCCGCAGCGATATCTCGAACAGATTTTCGTGCGGTTGCGGCGAGCCGGATTGATCGACAGCAAGCGTGGCCCTGGCGGGGGCTACCGGCTGGCCCGGCCCGCTGGGGAGATCACGCTGTGTGAGATCGTCGAGGCGGTGGAGGGACCGCTGACGGGATCACTCGAAATGTCGGCTCCCAAGGAGGGCACGAGCGAAAACCGTCCCGAATTTCTGTGGGGGGAACTTGCCGGTCGCTTCTCGGACGTTCTGGGAGAAACGACACTCGATGCGTTGTGCCGACAGGCGGCTCGAGCAAATCTGCCCGGCGGCCGAGAAGATGCGCCGATGTACTTCATCTAGCGGCCTGCGGCCGGCGCTGCCGCTTTGTGGTGCGTTGCAGGGGCACGAGCTGGCTTCGCAGCATCGTCGTTGGCGTCTTCGGTTCCGGGTCTCCAACCCGGTTCGGACGGTGTTTTGGGTCCCTTTCAGCATCATCCCGGGCTCAGAAACGCTCGCAGGAGGCGGCTGCGTTGCGTAGACTGCCGCCGGTCGTTGGCGCCGAACCACATCCGACTCACGTGGCCGCCCTCGTCACATCTGCGGAGCGCCTGCTCCGGGTGATCGTCTTCCCCCAGGGTCTACTCCGAATGCCGATATGAACGAGACGGAGAAAAATTCTGGACGAGTCGACGTCGATGAGGCGTTGCCGTCGATCAAAGTGCCGAGGCCCATCCTGAACGAACTCTATTCTCACGCTCTGGCGACGCTGCCCGAGGAGTGTTGCGGGCTCATCGTGGGCTCGCAGCACGACCGATTCATACGCTTCGTACGCTGCCGCAACGAGATGACTCGGCAACATCGCGAAGACCCGGTCGCCTATCCGCGGGACGGTCGTCAGGCCTTCTTGATGAATGGATTGGACTACCTGCGGGCCATCGACGAGGCGGAGGATCGTGGCGAGATCGTGACGGCCGTCTATCACTCGCACATCGACGCGGGCGCTTACCTGTCAGTGATGGATCGCGAGTATGCCGAAAGTGAGCTCTTTCCATTCCCGGGCGCCGACCAGGTGGTGGTGTCCGTCGTCCATGGCAAGGTGGATTCGGTGGCCTTCTTCCGTCGTGACGAGGAAGCGTCCGCCTTCTTCGGACACACGATCGTGCCGACTCCCTGATGCGGGCGTTTCCGGACCAGCTGCGACCCGCTCGCCGAGCGCGTGCCCGCCAATCGACAACCCACGCGATCGCGGCGATGGCACTGGTTGCGGCCGTGTCGTCGGCCGGATGTGCGACCGGAGTATCGTCCTCTGAGATCTCGGAGTTCCCGATTGCTTTCGTGTATCACACCGAGGCGGAGGCGAGGCGGCGTGCGGAAGCCTACGCGGAGCGCGAAGCGCAGGCATACGATCCGCGATCGCAGAGCGAGAACCGAGGCGTGGTGAACGTCAACGAATTCAAGGACTACCTGGAGAGCGCTTACGGCTACGGGTCCGATCAGAAACACCGCGGCCGAATGGCGTTGCTGGACGCACGCGACCGGGATCTGACCGTCGTCGCACACTCACAGCCAGGCGCGATCCCGCACGCCTGGTCGTCCGATCATCAACGGCTGTTGTTCTCGCAAGGTGATCCGGGTGCCAGTCAACTCTACGAGTACGATCGGGGGACGGGCCTGGTCGGCCAGTTGACTCACGGCCCGAACATTCATCCGCAGGGTTGCTACACATCGGAAGGACGGATCGTCCTAACGCAGTACTCCGTCGCATCGGGAACCACCTCCCAGGTCACATCGCGGCTGGCGATCCGCTCTCCCGCCGGTCAGATCGAAACCATCAGCTCGGGCCCCGCTGACGGCGATCCGGCTTGCGCATTGGATGGCAACCGAGTCGCCTTCGTTCGGGTATTCGGCGGCCGGCCGCAGATCTGGGTACAGGATCTGACAGGCGATGCCGCCGCGCGGCCGGTCACGCCTGGATACGACCCGGCGTTTTCACCCGACGGGCAGTGGATCGTCTTTGGTCGCGGAAAGGGCACCTCTCGATTGTGGCGAGTTCGCCCGGATGGCGCCGGGCGAACCAAGCTCGGTATCGGTGCGGCGGCAGAAGAATACCGGCCGGCTGTTTCGCCCGATGGTCGGTTCGTCGTTTACGAATCGGTGCTCGAAAATCGCTCGCGATTGTTCTTGCGCCGCTTCGATGGCAGTGGTGATGCGATGCTGTTTTCCGCGGGGGACGGTACGCACGCAGTTTGGTAGTTCCCCCGGGCCGGTTGGCCCCTACTAGTTCGATGATGTCAGTTGTCTTGGAGACCGATTGAATGAGCAAGTCCAGCAATACCGATCGCAGTAATACGAAATGGAATGGAGACCTGGTGCCGGTTCACGGAGGGCTGGACGCACCGGTCGATCGGATGATTCCGTTGAGCCAACGCAAGACGTTCCTCGCAGAGGCCGAGAGCCTTTCGTCTGTGCGCGTCACCGATGCCGACCTGTCGACCGTCTACAGGATTTCGGACGGGGGACTGTCTCCGCTGGAAGGACCGATGCGCCAAGCCACCTGGGATCGCGTTCTCGATACCCAATCGATCGAGGTCGACGGTCGTTCCTATGCGTGGACGATTCCGTTGTCGTTGCCGGTCACCTCGGAAGAAGCCTCGGCGATGAAGCGCGGCGACTCGGTGGCGCTGCGACGCGACAGTGGTGAGGTCGTCGCGATCGTCGACGACCTCGAGTTGTTCGACTGGGACAAGGACCGCTACATCCAGAAGGTGTACCGGACGGATCGCTACGATCACCCGGGGGGGCGCGCAGTCGAATCGGACGAACGAAGCCAGCTGCTCGGTGGTTCGCTTCGAGCACTGCCGCAAACCGTCAATCCCGAGTACGGCGAGTACATGCTGTCGCCAATGATGACGCGGGCGTTCATCCGCTCGAAGAAATGGGAACGCGCGCTTGCGTTCCAGACCCGCAATCCGTTGCATCGCGCGCACGAGTACGCGCTCGTGTGGGGAGCCGAGAGTCTGACCCGCGCGGGGCACTACACCGGTGTCGTGCTGAACCCGTTGGTTGGCGAACTCAAGGGAGACGACGTCCCGGCGTCCACACGCATGCGCTGCTACCGGGAACTCCACGATCATCGTCTGCTCGGAGAAGGGGACAAGGACGAGAAATTGTGGAATTCCATTGGCTACCAGCTGTCCGAGGTCTTCGAATTGGTCGGCTTGGACATCAAGATGTTCTATGGCGGCCCGAGTGAGGCGGTGATGCACGCCATCTATCGTCAGAACTATGGTTTCAGTGATCTCGTGATCGGTCGCAAGCATGCCGATGCACCGTATGAAGACGGATCACCGATCTGGGGCGACTTCGATGCGCAGGAGATCTTCGGTGATCTGGGAGGGGAACTTCATCTGACACCCTGCAATGTCGGGTTCGCGGCGTTCTACGAGTCGATGGGCCGGGTCGATCTGACCGAGAATCACTCGGATGAAAAGCCGGTATCCGTCAGTGGAACCAAGGTTCGCGACCAGCTACGCAGTGGCGAGACGCCCGATGCACGGATCATGCGACCTGAAATCGCACAGATTCTGATCGAGTCGTTCGGCGGCTGAGTGCTGCGCCTCGACGCAGGCACGACGAAAAGGCAGATATGAGAATCGGAGTTCCGCGCGAGTGCAAGGACATGGAGTTTCGCGTCGGGATGGTTCCTGACGGAGTGCGCCATCTCTGTGCCCGGGGACACGAGGTATTGATCGAAACCTCGGCTGGGGTCGGCAGTGGTTTTTCGGACGAACAGTTCGAATCGGCTGGCGCTCGAATCGTCGACATCGACGAGGTGTGGTCCCGTCCGGAGATGGTGGTCAAAGTCAAAGAGCCGCAGCCGCACGAGGTCGTGCGGCTGCGATCCGGCCAGATCTTGTTCACCTATCTACACCTCGCGGCGGAGCCCGATCTCGCGGCCGGGTTGCAGCAAGCGGATGTGATGGCGATCGCGTACGAGACCATCCGCAACCCGGATGGTTCGTTCCCGGTGCTGGCGCCGATGAGCGAGGTGGCGGGGCGGCTGGCTGTGCAGATCGGCGTGACGCTGCTCCAGAAGGACCATGGCGGCAAAGGCCTGCTGCTGGGCGGTGTGCCGGGTGTGATGCGCGGCCGGGTGACCGTGATCGGTGCCGGGACGGTCGGCATCAACGCGGTGCGCGTCGCGCACGCGCTCGGAACGGAGGTCGACGTACTCGATGTCGACCTCAAACGGCTCACCTATCTGTACGACATCTTTCGGGGAGAGCTGAACACCCTGTATTCGACGCCCGCCAACGTGGAGAAGTCCGTCGTCACCAGTGACCTGGTGATCGGTGCGGTCTATCTGCATGGTCGTCGCACGCCCACGTTGGTCAGCGAGGAAATGGTCAAGAAGATGGAGGCGGGTTCGGTGATCGCCGACGTCGCAGTCGATCAGGGCGGGTGCATCGAGACCATTCATCCCACGACGCACTCCAATCCGACCTACACGGTGCACGATGTGATCCACTACGGCGTTGCAAACATGCCGGGCGCGGTACCTCGCACGTCTACTTTCGCGCTGACCAACACCACACTTCCGTTGATCGAGCAGATTGCCGACCTGGGCGTCGAGGCAGCGGTTGCCGCCAGTCCCTCCTTGTCTCTCGGGGCCAATGTCTGGCGGGGCCATATCGTCTGCGAGGGCGTGGCCGAATCGCTGAATCTGCCGTACGTGGAGTTGGCGAGCCTGCTCGGCTGATCTTCACTTCGGCGATCTAGCCCTGATTCGCAAACCTTCGGAAGCGGAGGCGGCCAGGGATGGCCTCCGCGGAAGT
>JAJDAM010000123.1 GCA_029261905.1 Deltaproteobacteria bacterium | reverse complement strand
ACGTGTGCAACGGCGCCGAGGAATGCGTCGTGGGCGTCTGCCAACCGATGACACCGCTGGACTGCGACGATGCCGACGCGTGTACGGCCGACAGCTGTGATGAGATCACGGGCTGTGCCCATGACCCGATCGGGACTCCGGAATGCACGATCGAAGTGCCTGCAAGTTCGGACTGGAGCCTGCTGTTGGTCGTCGTACTGTTGACGGCGGTGGGAGGGACCTTGATCGGACACCGGAGGCGCGGCTCGTCGATCTAGGAGTGTCAGGTCCGACTCCCGGCGATGTGAGGCGGTGATAAACTCTCCTCGTGGCAAAACTCGTCGTCCGTTTGATGACCACCGGCCTGCTGCTGATCTCTTCCTTGGCGATTTGCGAGGCCGTCGCGCGGTCAGTCTTCCCGGTTCCCGACGTCCTCAACTTCAATCGGATTGATTTCACGCCGCCCGGGGTCTTTGGTGGCTTCGACGAACTCGCCAAAGAAGGCGCGGGCGGCATTGACTCCTCGGGTTTCTCCTACCGTGAGCGCAAGCCGATCCGAAACCTCACGACGCTGTGGATTTCCGATCCCGATGGAGTCGAAGTCGAGAACACCCTCAACCTGTACGGTTTCCGTGGCGAACCGTTCGAGATCCAAAAAACACCCAATACCACGCGGGTCATGCTTCTCGGCGACAGCTTCGTCGAGGGATTCGGAGTCGGCGATGCCGACACGATCCCACAGGTCCTCGAACGGGCGATGGGGACCGCGGGCGTCGAGGTACTCAATCTCGGGGTCGGTGGCATCGGCCTGCCCGAATACGCTCGGCTCGCCAGTGTCGCGGTCCCTCTGTTGAAACCCGACGTAGTCGTGGTGGTGCTGTACTCGAACGACTTCCCGGCAAGGCACAGGAGCGACGACTACTACCGTGCTCCGGATTTCCGCGCTCGAGTCTCGAACCCCTTGCAGCTTCGCACGTTGTCTCTCGCCAAGGAGGTTCGTTCAGGCGTCGGGCCCGCCCCGTTCTATCACCGAGGACCCTTTCCGTTCTTTCTCCCTGTTCCCCACCTGTCGAATCCGTTCACCCACTTGCCACCGCACGAGACGATCGCGCACCGACTCACCGAGGCGATGCTCGCCGGACGCTTGAACCCGATGATTCCCAAGGCCACCTCGACGCTCGAGGAGCGGCTGCTCGCCCCCCTCGATCGAGCGAGCGCCGGGTATCGCTACCTGGCGTGGCTGAAGCACGTGGTCGATCGAAACGGCGCGAGTTTGATTGCCGCCTACATACCCGCCCACGTAACCATCGGCGACCACTACCGCGAAATGTGGAGCGAGTTCGGTACCGCCTTTGTGCACGAATCCTTCACCGGACCGCCCTTTCGCCAACACCAGCGAGATTTGACGCGGATCTTCACCGAACTCGAAATCCCATTCGTCGATACCACATCCGCCATCCGCGATGCTGAAGGGAGAGGTCGCCGGCTCTACCACGGCTACGACTCTCACATGAATCCCACCGGGTACTCGCTGGTCGCCGGCGAACTGCACAAAGCGGTCGAGACATCTCTGGCTTCTCGAAGACGGGATTCGCCCTGAACTAGACTCGGGCGCATTTTGTCTCCGTTTCGGTCGCGACGACCTGGCTCCTACGACTTCAACAACCCCGCCATCAACCCCTCGAACGCCGCGTCCGCGATCGCGAGCATCTCTTCATCGGTGCGATCCTGGATCGGGTGCTCGGTGTAGACGGCCTTCAAGTCGCAGCCGAGCGCTTTGTCCTGGGCTTCTTTGCCGGATTCGAATTCGATCGTCGCGACCATCACTGTCGGGAGGCCGCGGGTCTCCATCTCGTTCATGTCGTGCACACTGCACGACGTGCAGCTGCCTCAATCTGCGAGGGCCTCGATCACCGCATCGCACTGGGTCGCGATCTCGTGGCGGAGGTTGGCTGGGGCCGCCTTGGCAAAAGTGGGCTTGGCGAAGCGGATCACCTTGCCGCCGCGCTGCTTGATGCGTTCTTCGATGCGATTGAGGAACAGGTCGCCACGCGGCTTCGAGATGTCGAGCAGGCCGATCGTTGCCCCGTCGATCGTCGCGAGTCGGGGGGCCGCCGCGCGAATGGCCAAGCTCCGTTCGCTGGTCGGGTCGAGCAGAATGCGATCTTCAGAAACAGTCATTTCACGATCTCCCGGATGACGGTCTGGCTGCCGAGCTCGCCGCCGAGCCAGCCGCCAATGATGCAAGAAAACAAGCCGGCACGACCACCCGCGTGCACGATGTGCAGCGAGCCGGGCCGGAACTTCGGAAGCGTTGCGTCCTTCAAGGCTTCGGGCATACCCTCGGCGATTCCGCCCGCTCCGCGTATCAGCTCGCTGCCGGGAATCATCAGACGCTCGTGTAGCTCGGCCAACACCCGTGCTTTGTCCCAACCGGCGCGGGAAAACACCCGTGCGTGTTCGGGGCCCATCACCAACAATCCCTCGAAGCCCAGTACCAGCTTCGGGTGGTGGACGGTGCGCAGGTTCACCGCAAGCGAGGTCGCGAGTTGTTCCGGCTCGCGAGACAGCTGATCGATGACGTTGCGCGGTCCCTCGCCGGGGTAGATCGTCACGGTGTTCACACCGGCTTCGGCTCCGAGATCGACGGATAGCGGCTGCCACGGCGAGCCTTCTTCGTCTTCCGCGAAACAGAACGACAGCTTGCCCGGGTTTCCGAAAGTCGCACGGTCGACTTCGCCGGGGCGGCCACCACCGACGTTTCGGATCACCAACTGCAGTGCACGGCCGATCGTCGTGTTGGCCCGGTTGCCCTGCCCCAGCACATTCATACCCGAGTTCATTCCGATTTCGTTTCGAATCGGTCCATTCACGATGACGATCGGCCCGACACCCATCGTCGTCGCGAGCAACCCGTGGATGTTGAATTCTTCGGTGCAAGTCGCCTCGACCGCGGCCAATACGACCGGCAGATACTCGGGCCTGCAACCCGCCATCACCGCGTTGATGGCAACCTTCTCGACGGTGCACTCTGCGAAG
>JAJDAM010000122.1 GCA_029261905.1 Deltaproteobacteria bacterium | reverse complement strand
CGAACCCGACTGGGACACCGTTCACAGCGAATCCACTTCCGACGATGTGAATTGTGGAGAACGACCTCGAGTCGAATGAAGAAATCGAACCACCGGATACGGTCGCTAGCCCAGAGCCGCTTCTTGTAACGCCGCTCACCGATCCACCGGTAATGAGCAGCGTTGAATCACCACTCGCATCAGCGCCACTACTAACGATCCCACCACTTATCGTTATCGACGAGGAGTCAAATGCCAGGACACCGCTCTGCACGAATCCGTCTGTCATGAATACGCTCGCAGAGTCGTGCGCAAAGATGTCGTCAATCACGAGGCCGCCGTTCATCTGAATAGTCGAGGAGTTGAAGACCTCGAACCGCTCCAGACTCTGGTCCCCAACCTGGCCACCATCGACGAGTTCGACCACAGTCGGTATTCCTGAGGCCGAATCCTGAACGAGGATAGACTCGGGAATCAAGCCGCTGATGATGTTGGTCGAGTTCGGAGGCGCGAGTCCGTTGTTGATGACCAGTGCCTCAGCAGGAGATACGATGGCCAATAACGACAAGACGGCGAGAATGTGTCCAGCCTTGACCATGAGCCCTCCCGGTTGGGACCAAGGACGGCCCCCGACAAGTGGGAAGTGGCTGTCAAGGTGGATTGGTGGCAAGGAAAGTGGTTTGCGGATGCTGAAAGTGTCAAGAAAAGTCGATCCGGGTCTGATTTTCTTGGGACTGTGCCCGGACGCGAGAACCGGACCGGGGATTGAGAGCCCCCCCTTTACCTGACGCCAGCCGCGAGCTTCATCGCTGAGAAGCCGGGAGAAGGCTCCGGGGGAGCGAGGGACAGGTGTTCGCTCTGCCTACGCCACCGGTCGCAAGAACGTGCCTGTGCACCCTTCTGGGTGTTCCGTGTCTCCATCCGTTCCGGTGCTCGACGCGACTAGCCCGAAAAGCTCGCGAATGTCGACTTCGATACCGAGTTCGGCAGCGATTCGACTGATCTCGTCTAGGAGTCCTGCTACCGAGAGGTCGTCGAGGCTCCTGCCGTGATCGTGGATTTCGACCTTCTCGCGGAACATGCCGTGCATCTCACTTCCGAGCATCTTGAGCGCCTGGTTGGAGGCGGCGTACTGGCCCTTCCTGGCAGCCTCATCCGCGTTGTCTTGCAGGCTCGAGAGAATTTCTCGTTGCGTCAGAAACTGATTCCGGCTCGCGTTACGGGCCTGGACGAGTTGGTGATACTCGATGCGGCTCCGTAGCGCGGGATTCAATTTCTCTGTCTTGTAGGCGTTCTTGCGAGCCGTGTGTGTGTCCCGGTAGCCGGCAGCGACCCATGCGTCGTGGCGAGTCATCTGGAACAGCCCACGGTTTTGCGCGTAGGCTTCTCGGCGAGGGTTGGTCAGGGGGAGCCGGGCAGGATGGGTTGCTAGGTCGTGCGGTTCGTCAGCCATCGGATCGAGGATACTCCCGGAGCTGTCTTGCGTCCGCTCCTGATGCTACCTCTTCTCAAAACGGGCTTGTGTCGTGACGTATTAGTGTGTTTATTCCAAGACGCTGAGATCGTTCAAGTTTCTTGCTGTCAAACAGGACAGGGTAGGTTCGGTGAGGGCTGGATTGGTTGCCATAAGTTCTGGTTGTAAACCAAAATCAAACCAGCGGGGTTTGAGCGAGAGATTCAAGCCACGAAGGGGCTCGTGCGGCGCGACCCGCGACCGTACCAGCCCTACCCTGTTTCGGCAGTGTTATTGCTTTTGAAATCGGGTAGTTGCCGCACTCAAACTTTCTTGTCTGAATCGGCTCGGCCGAGGATCTTAGAGACCACCGAGTAGGTTGTGTCTGGGTCCAATGGAGCCTTCTCCCAGTCGTGGATGGTGGTCCTCACGCTAAGTCTCACTTCCTGGTTGCCGAGCCAGCGGACCAGCTTGTAGCGCCACAGGTTTCTCGACGCTGCGCGTTCGGTGACACGGCGGTAAGTATGGTTCAACTTCGTGCCGCCGAGCGACTTCTTGTTGATCGGAAAAAAGCACGGCAACGTCGTCTTGGTTCCCGAGATCAAGAACCACCCCACTCTCTTCTCCATCCCAAACGCCTCGATTTTTTCCTCGTGTACGAGTACGCCGATGTAGGTGCCCTCCGGGATCTGAGCGCCGCATACGAACCCTGAGGGCTCTTCCGTCGGGTCACCAATCAGGTCGCCATCGGCATCCAATGCACCCAACAACGACACCGGCAGCTTTGTAGGCTTGCGTCGGCCCTGGTTCTGCGATTGGGGACTCTTCGCATCCAGTCGCCGCTGCGCTCCCTCAAGTTGCTGACGCTCGAAATCACTGAGAGCGCGCTCAGCCATCGTCCCGCTCGATTGCATCCACTACAGCGCGAATGAGGCGCTTGGCGGAGCATCCACGCTGGAACCAGGGTGCGACCTCTCGGGCCAGCTGTTCACGGTGATGTTGGTTGAGCTGTGGGCGCTGCGGCGGGCACCGATGCTGCGCGGCAAGTGCCGGTACATCGCCGGGAACGCTGATGTACACTGAGGCCGACTGATTCATTTGTGTTCTCCCAAGTGGGCCGCTTTCCTGAGCGGCCCACTCTGCGTTGGTGCTAGGCAAGCGAATCCTCTCGGCGCAGCTGTTCCGCGACGCGATCAGGCACTGGATCGGCGACAGGCTCGAATCGGGTTCGATCGAACCATGCCTCAACGTCGCGGGGGCGAACGCGCCACCAGCTTCCGCCGAAAGTCGCCGCTGGAAGGTCGCCTCGCTTGATCGCGTTGCGAATCCGGCGAGCGCCAATGCCGTAGCGCCGAGCGCACTCGTTGGGGGTCAGGTACTCGTGAGCGGTCGCGGTTGTTTGTGTCATATCAATGATATGCCACGTCGCGCCGGGTCTTCGCGCCTACGACTAGTCGCTACAGCGATCGACTCTCAGAAAAAGTTCTTGGCCCTGTCGCTGATGGTCTTGCAGTTGGGGTGGCAGAATCGCTTCGGTCGGCCATGAGTTGACCGCACGAACTGTTGATCACAGCCATCTCGCTCGCAAGTGACGATCTTTACGCCCGCGGCCAACATATCAGCTCTGAACGGAAGTAGTGCAGACTCTTGCCCCAAACTATGAGCGTCATTGATGAGTTCGGCGACTTCTTGAACTAGGTCGTCGGGCAGTTTCTCAACAGTGGGAATGATTCGGAAGTTAAGAAAATCGAGGAGAGTCCCGCGCGGCGACCATGGGCTGCCGTCCGCCTGCCTCTCCCGGTAGCCCTGGGCGGGATCGTATCCTGGCGGCCAGTCTGGAACGCCCTCACGCTCAAGTTCCGAGCAACTCGGGATTGATGCTACCGCCAATTTCTGAGAGAAAGGTCGAAGTGCTTCCGAGACCTTCAGGTCGAACTTCAATTGGTTGTCGCCCATCCCCCGTGTACCCCCCAATTACAGTCATGCATTTTGTGACCACTTTTGTGACCACTTTAGCGCACAAGGGGTAACGAACGGGTGCAAAAGGTCGCTCTAAGGGCCTCCAGAGGCCGCTATAGCCTCAATGGAGCCACGTGCGCCCATTCGTAATGCGCAGGTCATCGGTTCAAGTCCGATCGTCGGCTCCATTTCGTCTTGGGTCCATACCGGAGACATGAGTAACACCTCTGCGCCGCAGGGTTTTTTGCCTCAACTTCACCACGGCTTCTGTATTCGTGCACGACAACGAATTGATGGATCCGGTCACGCTGGACATCGGTGCGTTGGAGACGCGGTCGGGTGGCGCAGCTGCCCTAGCATTTCCTCTTCCACCACCGCGTCAGGGACGCGATGGTGGCGAGGGCGGCCAGTTGGAGCCCCCCCGCGGACGGTTCTGGGATGAGCGTGGCTCCCGTCACGGATGCGTACAGCCCGACACTGATTCCGTCGAGCACCCCCGCTTCGCCACCCGGAAGATCTACGTCGGGCACTCCCGCGAGACCCAGTGCCGAGCCACTGGTGCAGACCAAACGGATATTGGCGCAGGTTTCCGAATTCTGTTCGGTGCAGGTGAAGCCCGCGGGTGGTTCGCTGGCGGTGCCGTCGTGGGGTAGTTGGCCGGTGCAGCCAGGCAACAGGCGTCCCAGCTGATTGGTCGCAACGACCGCGAAGTCGCTGGGGATGACGCTGTCCGATCCATCGGATTCTTCGCCCCAAGCACACGCACAAGCCCCGGATGGGTCGATGATGTCGCCACTTTCATTCCGCTCTCCGACGGCTTGCGCATCGAAGTTCGCCACGAATTCTTCCATCGCGATCACACCACCGACGCGCATCCCGTCGACATGGTCGTAGAAGACGCACGGCGAGGTGACGCAGATTTCGGGTGTATCGGTGGTCAACGTCTCGGGCGGATTGATCCCGCCCGGATCCAGTTCAGCTTCGATCAGCGCGTCCAGTAGCGTGGCTCGGACGGTTCCGAAAACGGGCAGGTCGATCAGTATCGGGAATTGCGACGGCCCTGCGGTGATCGAATTGCCCGTGCGGCTGCCGGTGAATGGCACCACCGTTTCCTCGCGTAGGACACTGAAGTCGAAATCGCCCACCAGGCGCCCCGTGTAGAGATCGGTGAAA
>JAJDAM010000121.1 GCA_029261905.1 Deltaproteobacteria bacterium | reverse complement strand
GCTATTCGCCCTCGCCCCTTCCACCGATTCCTTCCACCAAGCCCTCACCTGCCGCGCAGCCTATCACCAGACACGCGCGCACAGACTGCAATACGACCGTGACGGCGCCGGTCACATCGAAGGCGGAGCCCGGTCAAATTGCCCTGGATCTTCACAAATACTGGAAATCATTTGATATTTCAGAAATCCACCGCGAGAAAAATCTCATACCTGTGTGGTTTTCTTTGCTAAATGATTTTGAACTTCATTTTCAGAATGGTACAATGGCCTGGTCCACACGGTGCCCATGCAGGGCAGCCTCTGGAGAAGCGATGATCGTTTGCCAGTGCAGAGGCGTCACCGAGCGCCAGATCCGCAAGGCGGTTCGCGAGGGCGCGAGCAGTCGAAACGAAGTCATCTTGGCCAGCACAGCCGGGTCGCATTGTGGTGGCTGTGCACCGATGATCGATTCGATCATCGAAGCCGAGTGCGACCGGGGCGACGGGTTGTCGATGCTGCGGATGGTCGAGGCCGCCACCGGCTAGCAACGGTGTGCTGGGCGGATCCACGCCGTCGAACCTCCTGCTGAGCGCTCACCGCCCGATGGCGTTCCATTTCGGGGCTCACTGGCCAGAAATTCGTACTGAGACGAGCCTTTTGCTTGCCGAGCCTCGGCAAGCGTCCCGCTGAATCAGTTTTCAGTTTCGATTGACTGGCCCGATCGGCACCACAAGGTAGATTCCCTGCTCGCCAAGCCGCATTTTCGAGATCAGCCGGCCAGTCGAGCCCCAACCTGCACCCCCGAAACCGAAAGAACAGCTGAGTCCGCTCAGCGAAGGAGAAGCGTGTGAGAGGCGACCCCGAAGTCATCGCTGCATTGAACGACGTGTTGACCGCAGAGCTGACAGCGATCAACCAGTACTTCATCCACCACAAGATGTGCGAGAACTGGGGCTATGAGCGCCTCTCGAACAAGAAGCGAGCAGAGTCGATCGGCGAAATGAAAGATGCCGATTTGATCATCGGCCGCATTCTGTTTTTCGATGGCGTCCCGAACATGCAGAAGTTGTTCCCGGTCCGAGTCGGCGAAGACGCAATCGAGCAGCACAAGCTCGACCTCGCCGTCGAGACCGAGGCGATCGAGCGCTTGAACAAAGCGATCGCGCTTTGTCGAGACAAGGGCGACAACGGCTCCCGCGAACTACTCGAGGGGATCCTGGCAGGTGAAGAGGAAGGTGCGGACTGGCTGGAAGCACAGCTCCACATCGTCGATGAAATCGGCAGAGAGCAGTATCTCGCCGAACAGATTCACGCCTGAGAACTCGCTTCGCCAGTCATCGACCCACTATCATTTTGCCCACTATCGTTCTGCCCAAAATCATTCTGCCCGCAATCATTCTGCCCGCTATGCAGCAGTCGGACACAGTGCGCTGGGCAGACTACAATCGCGCATCTGACGCATCTGAATAGGGGGATGAGCTGATGGCCAAGGATATTCTGGAAGATCGGAAGCAGGCGCTGGAGGAGTCGTTCTTCGCCAAGGAGAACGCGAGACTCCTCGCGGAGTTCCGGACCAAGAAGGGAAGAAAAGCTGCGAAGGAGTCACTGTCCGAGATCTCCGGGATCACCAGCGACGAGGTTCTCGACAAGCTCTGCGAGCTCGGAATCGAATCGGATACCTGGGCTGCCGTTTCCATCGCGCCGTTGGTCGAAGTCGCCTGGGCAGACGGGAAGATCGCACCCGCGGAACGTGAGGCTGTGCTGTCCGCGGCAGAGGAGAACGGGATCACCGCTAGCAGCCCGAGCTATCTGTTGCTCGAAAGCTGGCTGAAGAGCCGACCCGACGGCAGACTTCTCGAAGTCTGGGGCGAATTCATCGTCCGTCTGTGTTCGGAGTTGGGCGACTCCGAGCGCGACGCGCTCAAGCACCAACTGCTCGGTCGTGCGCGCAGTGTCGCCGAAGCAGCCGGTGGTTTTCTCGGGTTGGGGAACAAAGTCTCGGGCGAGGAGGAAATCATTCTCGCCGAGCTATCCAAGGCTTTCGACAGCTGAATCGAATCCACTTTCCCGAGAGCCCCCGCGTGCCGCGAGCCGCCTTGAAACACGGACTGCTCTCGTTTGCGATTGCGCTCCTATCGCTCGTTTCGATTCGTGATGCACACGCCCAGCACAGCAACCCGTCGGTAGTGCTCGAGACGTCGCGCGGCACAATCGAGATCGAGCTGTTCGCGAAAGAGGCGCCGATCTCTGTCGCGAACTTTCTCGCCTACAGCAGGAGTGGCTTCTTCAACGGTACGATCTGCCATCGGGTGATCCCCGATTACATGATTCAGTGCGGAGGTTTCACTCCTGAACTGAGCCGGAAACCAACCCGGCCGGCGATCCGGAACGAAGCCGACAACGGGCTCCAAAACCAGCGCGGCACGATCGCAATGGCCCGCAGGCCAGCGGCGAACAGCGCAACCGCGCAATTTTTCATCAACGTGGCGGACAATGCATTTCTCGATCACGGTGCCCGTGACTTCGGATACGCGGTATTTGGTCGGGTCGTCGACGGGATGGACGTGGTCGACGAGATCGCAAGCACGGAAACCGCTGTGAAAAAGGGCCACAAATTCGTGCCCGTCGTGCCGGTCGTCGTCTTGGCCGTACAGCTCCCGTCGGAGTCGTGAAAGCCCTGTACTTCCTTGTAGTTCGCCTGTGACTCGAACCTGAAGACAACCCGAATGCTTCCCGGCCGACTACGTCTCGATTCTCGAAGCGTTCCCCGGCCGCTAG
>JAJDAM010000120.1 GCA_029261905.1 Deltaproteobacteria bacterium | reverse complement strand
CGGTCGCGCAGAGAATCTCGGCTGGCGGGTGACTCGGGCTACGAGGCGCCGCCGGATGCCTTCAGATAGCTGAGGCTGCCCGTTCGCTCGTTGAACTCGTCGTGGCGACGGATCAACTTGGCGGGTGATCCCGCAACGATCACGCCGGGCGGAACGTCGTTGTTGACGACGGAACCCGCTGCGACGATCGAGCCGGCACCGACTCGCACACCGGGGAGTACGACCGCATTGGCGCCGATCCACACACCCTTCTCGAGAACGACCGTCTCGTAGACATGGACGGACCGATCGTGGCCCTCGGGACCCAGCGGGTATTGCCCGGTCATGATCTGAGCACCGATCGAGATCGTGACCTCGTCTTTGATCACCAATTCGGATTCGCCGCCGCACTGCAGAAATACGTAGTCGTTGATGCGAACGTCGTTGCCGACGGTGATGCCCTCGTGCCCCTGAATCAGAAGGCCAGCACCGAACACGCACCGCTCGCCGACTTCGCGAAGGGTCATTCGGTACATCAGGCGATACCAGCGCAACTGCATCGCGACGTGAACGCGGACCGCCAGTCTGGCGGCTCGCTTGAACAGCGATCCCCTGGCCGGCGCTCGCTCCTTGGCGGAGGCGCGCTCGGGCCACCCGAGAACCACTCGATCTGTGAACGGGCTGTGGTCAGAGCTGGACCGGGCGGACTTTGCATCTTCCAGCATCAAACCAGCGTCAATCGCCATATCTCAATCTCTCCCGCAGGAACGGTGCCTGGCTCGGCGTTCACCACACGTTCTCTAAGGGGTAGTGGCCCAATTTCTGAAAAAGTGTCACGAGGCCGCAAAAACAATCCAATTGCGACTCGTGGTTTCGTCTTCCGGACTCCTCGGTGAATCGTCGGGCAAAGTTGAGCGTCGATTCTGAAGATGAGCAAAATTTGAGTGCTAAATCAGTAACTTGAGAAAAGAGGTGCTTGGGTCCGTGAGTCCGCCGCTGTGGAGCCAGTGGACCCTTCCCGCCCGCATGCGCTTGCACGCAGAGAATGGATCGAGCGCCCCACCGACCCGGCAGAACGCAGCGGATACCGGACCCCCTCGCGCCGGGGTTCAAGAACACCGGGGGTCCGTCCGACGGAAGAAACCATGCAATTTCCCGTACTTGCCACAACGTTCCCGCCCTGTTGGCCTGCGATTCCGAGTGGTACAGTGCTCTGCCGCCCGATCGCAGGGCCACGCCCGAACCCCAACGCCGGAGACTTTCGCCCGTGAGCAGCCAACCGCCCGACCGCAACCCGATCGGTACCGCCGTGGTGGGTGTGGGAAACTGGGGCAAGAACCTCGCTCGCAACTTCCACCAGCTCGACGGCGCGCACCTCGAAACCATCTGCGACCTGAACCCGGCAACGCGGTCTTCGATGGCTTTGCTGTATCCGGAGGCCACGGTCACCGACGATTACGAGGCGGTGCTGGCGTCGCCGGCAGTCGAGTGCGTGGTCCTCGCTGTGGACGCCCCGCTTCACTACAAGTTCGCGAAGGCGGCGCTGAACGCGGGAAAGCACGTCTACGTCGAGAAGCCTCTGACGCTGCACCGCGCCGAGGCCGAGGAGCTGGTCGAACTCGCCGATTCGATCGACCGCAAACTGATGGTGGGTCACCTGCTCGAATACCACCCGGCCGTCAACTACATCCGCGACATGATCCTGAAGGGCGATGTCGGAGCCTCCCACTATCTGTACTTCCAGCGGCTCAATCTCGGCATCGTCCGCAAGGAGGAGAACGCCTGGTGGTCGTTGGCTCCCCACGACATTTCGATGGCCTGCTATTTCTTCGATGCCACGCCGATCAGCGTATCCGCCAACGGGCAGTGCTACCTGCAACCCGGCATCGAAGACGTCGTGTTCGCCACGCTGAAGTTCGCGGATGGCCGCATGGCGCACATCCACGTCTCGTGGCTCGACCCGCACAAGATCCGCAAAGTCACGTTGGTCGGTTCGCAGAAAATGGTGGTCTTCGACGACATGGAAGGCGCCGAGAAGGTTCGCATCTACGACAAGGGCGCCGAAATCGTCCAGGACTATTCGGCCCCGATCACGCTGCGGACGGGGGATATCGTCATCCCGCGGGTTTCCGGTGGCGAGCCGTTGCGCACCGAGTGTCAGCATTTTCTCGATTGCATCCGAAACGACGAAACACCGCGCTCGGATGGCCGCGATGGATTGCGGGTCGTCGAGGTACTGGCGGCGGGCAGTGAATCGCTCAAGCAAAACGGGAAATTGATCGAACTTCAGTAGCGGGTGCGGCGTCCCAATGGCCGGATCCGACCCTGTGGCGACACCCAAACGACCACGAACCGCCCGACCGAGAAAGCGAGAGCCCGTTGCCCGGTGACAATTCCCGATATTTCGCGCACGAAAGCGCACACGTCGACGAAGGTGCACAGATCGGGGACGGCACTCGGATCTGGCACTTCGCGCACGTGATGAGTGGCGCGGTGCTCGGGGAAAACTGCAACCTGGGACAGAACGTTCACATTGCCAGCGACGTGGTTCTCGGCAGCAATGTGAAGGTGCAGAACAACGTGTCGATCTACACCGGAACGATCATCGAAGACGATGTCTTTCTCGGTCCGAGCTGCGTGCTCACCAACGTGACGAATCCGCGCTCGCAGGTCGTCCGGCAGAGCCTGTACGAGCGCACACTCGTACGCCGCGGCGCAACTGTCGGCGCCAACGCAACCGTGGTGTGCGGAACCGAGATCGGGCGACACGCATTCATCGCGGCCGGTGCGGTCGTCACCCGCGACGTGCCCGACTACGCACTGATGCTGGGTACACCCGCCAGACGAGATGGCTGGATGAGCCGCCACGGACACCGGCTGCTCGATCCCTCGAGTGAAGGCATCATGGAGTGTCCCGAGTCGGGCCTTCGATACCGCGAGGTCGAACCCGGCGTGCTTCGCTGTCTCGATCTCGATGAAGACGAGCCGCTGCCGGCTGAGCTTGCGGTCGGCGAGATTGCACACGAAGAATTCAAACGAAGGCGCGAACAATCATGAGTACAGAAATGAAGGTACCGCTGCTCGACCTCGGCGCGCAGTTCGATTCGATTCGCGACGAGTTGATGTCGGCGATCGAAGCCGTGATGGAGAGCCAGCGCTTCATCAATGGCCCCGAGGTCGCGGAGCTCGAGAAGCAGATCGCGGAATACACCGGGTGCGCCTCCGCGGTGGGCGTTTCGAGCGGCACCGATGCGTTGATCGTCGGCCTGATGGCACTCGGGATCGGCGCGGGCGACGAAGTCATCACGACCCCGTACACCTTTTTTGCGACCGCGGGGAGCATCTGGCGTGTCGGCGCGAAGCCCGTATTCGTCGACATCGAACCCGATACCTTCAACATCGATACGACCCGGATCGAAGCGGCGATCAACGAACGAACCAAGGCGATCATTCCGGTTCATCTGTTCGGTCAGGCGGCAGAGATGGATCCGATCCTTGCGCTCGCGGCCAAGCACGATCTGTTCGTCATCGAGGATGCCGCGCAGGCAATCGGTGCTCGCTATCGCGGCCACAGCGCCGGTTCGCTGGGAGACATCGGCTGCTTCAGCTTCTTCCCGTCGAAAAATCTCGGTGGGGTCGGCGACGGTGGAATGGTGGTGAGCCAGGATGAACAGCTGGGTGCGAGATTGCTCCAGTGCCGGAATCACGGTTCTTCGCCCAAGTACTACCACGCGTGGGTGGGCGGGAATTTTCGCTTGGACACGTTGCAGGCCGCCGCGTTGCTCGTGAAGTTGAAACACCTCGAGAAGTGGCACCAGGCGCGACGCGCGCATGCAGCGCTGTACGACGAGTTGCTCGCCGAGATCGACGGTGTGGTGACGCCGGTCGTTCGTCCGCACAACGAGAGCATCTACAATCAATACGTCGTGCGTGTTCCCCGGCGCGACGCGTGCCAGAAGTTTCTCGGAGAACACGGCATCGGCTCGGCGGTCTACTACCCGCTGAGCCTTCACCAGCAGGAGTGCTTCGCCGATCTCGGCTACAGCACGGGGGATTTTCCGGAGTCGGAACGCGCCGCGGCCGAGACACTGGCGCTGCCGATCGATCCCGAGCTGAACGACGAGCAGATTCGCCACGTCGCCAACGTGATCAGCGAGTTCGTCGCAGCCGGCTGACGCGATCGATCCTACTTCAGCGTGTTTTCGGTGGGCCGCCGGAACTGGCTCAAGTCGAGCTTGCTGAAATACGCGATCGTCTTCTTCAATCCCTCGCGTAGTTCGATCTTCGGTTCCCAGCCCAGCTGCTCCTTCGCGACCGTGATGTCGGGCTTTCGCTGGGTGGGATCGTCGCTCGGAAGCGGCTGCGTGACGAGTTTCGATTTGCTGTTCGTCATTTCGATGACGAGTTCGGCCAGCTCGAGGATGGTGAACTCTCCGGGGTTACCCAGATTGACCGGGCCGACGAAGCCGTTCTCGTTGTTCATCATGGCCAGCAGGCCCGCGATCAGGTCGTCGATGTAGCCGAAGCTCCGCGTCTGGGAACCATCGCCGTAGATCGTGATGTCCTCGTCCGCGAGTGCTTGAAGGATGAAGTTGCTGACGACGCGGCCGTCGTAGGGGTGCATCTGCGGCCCGTAGGTGTTGAAGATGCGCACCACGCGGATGTCGACTCCGTGCATCCGGTGGTAATCGAAGAAGAGCGTTTCGGCGAATCGTTTGCCTTCGTCGTAGCAGGAACGCAGGCCGATCGGGTTCACGTTGCCGCGATAGTCCTCGGACTGCGGGTGCACGTCGGGGTCGCCATACACCTCGCTGGTCGACGCGTGGAGGATGCGGCCACCCACTCGTTTGGTGAGACCCAGCATGTTGATCGCGCCCATCACCGAAGTCTTCCCGGTCTTGATCGGGTTGTGTTGGTAGTGGACTGGTGATGCGGGACACGCGAGGTTGTAGACCTCGTCGACCTCGAGCTGGATGGGGTCGATCACGTCGTGGCGCACCAGCTCGAAGTTCGGACACGGCAGCAGGTGGGCGATGTTGCTCTTCTGGGACGTGAAGAAATTGTCCAGGCAGATCACGTCGTGGCCTTCGGCCACCAGGTGCCCCGAGAGGTGCGAGCCGATGAATCCAGCTCCGCCCGTGATCAGTATTCGTTTTACAGGTTCCATTCAGTCTTCAGCCCGATCTCGCCGTTCGTGCCCCCAATGCAGGCACCCGAGTAAGTAGCAGCTGGCGGCACATAGGTGACAGCACAATCGCAGCGGATCTCAGAACTGGAAGTAGATGAACTGATTGATCGGTCGCAGGAAGACGAAAACCATCGCAATGGCGATCGCGTAGCCCACGGTGTGCACGAGGGCTCGCGGCGCGGGGTGGCGATCGAGGATCGGAAGCAGAGTCTGTTTGAATGCCCACGTCAGGAGCAGGCAGAGCATCACGACTGCCGCTTGCAGGTACGTGTTCTCGCGCAGGCCGAGCTGCAGGTAGAGCCTCGGGTCGAAGATTTTTGCGTACATTGCCAACGCATCGCCGAGACTGGCGGCACGGAACGAGATCCACGCCAGCATCATCAGGGGCAGGGTGATGGCCCACCCGCCCAGAGACTGCACGCGAGGAGAGAGGTTGCGGGTCAGCGGTGCGATTCTGCGGTGCGCGTAGACGAATGTCGCGTGGTACAGGCCCCAGAGTACGAACGTCCAGCTGGCGCCGTGCCACAGGCCCATGATCGCCCAGGTGAGAAACAGCGCACGGGTACGCTGGTCTCGGCCAGGCGCCTCGAGAGCAGGCGCCAGGCCTCCAGTCGACCGGTCTTCGGTCACGCGCTGTCCCGCGAGAGGTAGGTACAGATAGTCGCGAATCCAGCTCGAAAGCGAGATGTGCCAGCGCTTCCAGAAATCGCGCGGCGAAGTGGCGAAATAGGGGTTGTCGAAATTCTCGGGTAGCGCGATGCCCATCATGCGCGCGCAGCCGATGGCAATGTG
>JAJDAM010000119.1 GCA_029261905.1 Deltaproteobacteria bacterium | reverse complement strand
CCGTGCTCGTGTTGCTCGGGCCACCGTTCGTTGCGCTCTACCTGTTCGCAGTGATTTATCACGCCCCGTTTTCGCAGATCTTCATGCCTGAACGGGCGCTATTCGACACGCTGATCGGAGATACCGTTCTCCACACCACGGTCGCGCACCTGATCCAGAATTTCGGACAACCCGCGAGCGCCCTCGATGGGCTGATGCCGATCCGATACCACTTCGGGTCACACTTCTGGTTCGCATCGATCGGGTCGATTGCGGGAACCACCCCAGTGTTTTCCTATCCCATCGGGATGATGGTCGTCGTGGTTCCAGCGCTGTACACGGCACTGCTACTCGCCACATCGTGCATCGCCTCATCCAAGGACGCGGTCGCCTTCCACGTGCTGACCGCACTCGCACTCGTGTGGTTGGGAGACCGCATCGGTTGGGACAGCTATTACCTCAGCGAATCGTTCGTGTTCGGTTTGATCGTCCTGCTGGTCGCGGTTCCGTTTCTGCACGACATCATCGCGTCGCCTCGGCGTCGGCTGCCTGTCGATTGGGCGCGCCTCGCAACGGCTGTGCTGATCGTCCTCGTCGCATCATCGATGAAGGTCGCGGTCGGGGCGTTGCTGGGCGGCGGAATCGGGTATCTGATCGTTCGAACCAACGGCATCTCGGTTCGATCCCTGATCGGTTTGTCGGGTCTGCTCCTCGCGGGCCTGCTCGCCGCATATTTGTTCTTGCCTACCACCGAACGTTCGACCACCTGGTCGCTCTCTCTATTTGATTTCTACCAGCGTTCTCGGCCGTATTATTTGGATCCGAGGAAGGCCCATTCGAGCTTCGTCTACCCAGTGGTCTTCGTGGCGATTTCGATCTTCACGTTTTGGCGCGGCAGATCCACAGAGCCGGCATCCCCTCGCGATCGGAACCGGACGCGATTGCGCGCTGAACTGGTCGCAGTGGTATCGCTCGCAGCGGCAATCCCGGGGCTGATCCTCACGCTGGGGGTCGACGCGTGGTGGTTCCAGAATGTCGCTCAGTGGCTTGCTCTTCCACTGCTGTTGTCCGTGCTTTCGTTGGCGGAACCGGGATCGATCCTTCGCTCGGCGGTCGCGACCATCGGCGCGATCTTTGTGTTCGGCATCGGGGCCCACACGATCAGTGACTTCTCGGACGATTTCGGGGAGGTGGTGCTTGGGATGGTCAACCGAGCGGACACTTTCGATGGCCGCGATGGCGCGTCGAAGCCCGCGACTGGCTGGGAGTACATGCGGGACTCATACCAAAAGGAGGGAACGCTCTTTCGCGAGGAGTTTCGCGAGAAGTTGCGGAGTACCGATGTGTCCAGAATCTCGGCATTGACGCGCGCGGCACTGCCGACTGGAGGACTGGACGGTTTCGCGGTCTATGTGCCTCCGGGAAACGAGCAGTTCTGGGTAGCTCCACGGGTCCGCTGCACCGCTCGGCCGTTTCTCATCCCTTCGCTCATCGGAGTACCGATGCTGCGAGGCTTCCCCGATTCTTGTCCCGCCCTCGGCCAATGGGTTGTCTTCACCGGTGGATACGATCCGTCGTCGCGAGTCCGGGCACTGAACTACGTCGAACTGTGTACACACGCCACGCTGCGTCACATCTCGACCGTGTTGGTACTCGAGTCGATCGAGCAACCTTCGCTCAATCGCATTGTGCAATGCCGCGACGCGAAGCCTGCCCGACCGAGCGAAGCCGAAGACGATCCGCGCGCTTGAATCACAACGGGTCGAAGCGGTCGGCTCGCCGCGGTCCAATCCAATGGATCCCCGATCGGGCAGGGTCCCGGGTGCAGCGCTCCGCTCCCGAAACGGCCGCTGAGCGTTTCGGGGCCTTGGTCTCGGGTCACCGATCGCAGGACTCGAGAAGGCAGCGTTTGCTAGCCTGGGTTGTCGCGATAGCCAGAGATATTACGCTGTTTCGACGCCATTTTGTTGATCTGGAAAGCCTGACCGGGCGAGTTCGAAAAGCCTGATAGGGCCTGATACCTGATATAGGACGCCAAGGAACCGCTATATGCCTGACCGGAACCGCACCACTGCTCGGCGCACGATACTGACAGCCGCTTTCGCGACCTTGATCGTGCTCGGACCCGGAACCGCGCTGAACGCGCAGGCGCCATCCGGCTCGATCGGCCGCACCACGATCCTGTTCAACGACGACATTCTCGGGGACCTCGGTATCACATTGATTGGTGTGAATACCACCGCTCCGTCGTATCGCGATGGTTCGTTGGGCTTCGGGATCAAGACGGGTGGATGGCTCGAGTACACCGAAGCGGAAGTCAACACGGCCGGTTTCAGTGCAGGATCGCTGCATCACGACGGTGGTTTCACGCTCGCGTTCAATGATCTGGAACTTTCGATCAATGGTTTCGAATTGCGCGCCGCCGCCGAGCCGTTCGCGTTCGATCTGTTCGACACGCAAGGCAAGCGCTGGTTTCGGCTCGGCAGTATGCAGTACGAGCTTTCTCCCGATGGCAGTGAGCTGCGCCTGATCAACACCGACATGCTG
>JAJDAM010000118.1 GCA_029261905.1 Deltaproteobacteria bacterium | reverse complement strand
CTCGCCGAACTCGAATGGAAGGGTGTACCGCGAGGTGCGTTCATCGACTGGTGCGAAGAAATGGCAGCGACCCGTCTCGAGGACCGTCCAAAGCGCTGGTCGGCCTGACGCTTCGGGTCACGCGAGGTCTGCGCAGGGTGGCGGTCTCATACCTCGTCGGGTCGGACGGTTGCTTCCGATCCGCCGTCGACGTAGAGAACCTGGCCGTGGACGTAGCTGGCGTCCGGGCCCAACAGGTAGAGGACGGCTTTCGCGATCTCCGACGCGGGCGCCGATCGCCCCAGCGGCACCGGCATCGCATGGATCGCCGGCGCGCTGGCTTCGTCGGCCAGCAATGCGTCGAGCATCGGAGTCTCCATTTTTCCGGGAGCCACCGCGTTGATCCGCACGCCGAGTTCGCCCCATTCCGCGGTTCGGCGGCGCGTCGCCTGCGCGAGCGCTCGCTTGGCGCTGACGTACGCGGTGTTGCCATCGGTCGGTGCGAGGAGTTCTCGCGCCCGTTCTTCGTCGCCCGCGTGGCACGCCTCGAGTACGCCCTCCGGGATGATCTGGTGGAATGCACCACCCAGCGACGAAATCGCGACGGCCGACGGAGCGTCGCCCTTTGCCAGCGCAGCGCGGAATCGGTCCAGCATCGCGACCGCACCGAAATAGTTCACGCTGATGATCGGCTCGGGTCGTTCGTAGGGGCCGAGTCCCGCGCACGAGACCACCCCGTCGAGCGTACCTCCACATTGGTCGAGTACGCCGGCGACCGCGAGCTCGCGCCCGTCGACGTTTCCGAGGTCCGCGATGACTTCCGCATCGTGGACGTCGAGGCCGATCACACGCTGGCCGAGATCGCGCAACGCCGCGCTGACGGCAGCACCCAACCCGGAGGCTGACCCGGTTACCAGTATCGTTCGCATCGACAAGATTTCCTTCACTTCACTCGAAATTCACGTGCTCGACTACACCGGTCGCTTGTTTCCGAGTTTTTCCGGATCGATCCGGCGCATCAGTCCTTCCTGCGTGACCGTCGCGACGCGAGTTCCCTCTCGGGTGTACAACGTGGCGTTCGCGTAGCCGCGCGCACCGGATGCGATCGGGCTCTGCTGCGTGAACAGCAACCATTCATCCATCCGAAACGGGCGATGAAACCAGACTGCGTGATCCAGGCTGGCCATCATCACGTCGCGGAAGAAGAAGCGGCCGGATTTTCGGTGTGGGCGATGGATGTTGCTCACCATCCCCATGTCGGATGCGTACACGAACAGGCATTGGTGGATCAGCGGATCATCGGGGAGTTTTCCGTTCGCGCGGATCCACACCGGGTTCGGTCCCGTGGCGGGTTCGGATGCGAACATGCCGTGCTGTTCCGGCGATCGGTACTCGATCGGTCGCTCCGCGCTGAGCCAATTGGTCGCCTGCGCGGGCAGTTTGTCCGCAACTTCGGCCATCCGCTCCTCCCAGGTCGGCAGATCATCGGGCGACGGGGCGTCGGGCATCGGGTCCTGGTGCTCGTAGCCTTCTTCTTCGATGTGGTACGACACGGACATATTGAAGATCGCCTCGCCGTGCTGCACGGCGACGACTCGGCGCGTTGCAAACGAACTGCCATCGCGAATCCGATCGACGTTGAAGATGATCGGGATCGACGGGTCGCCGGCACGCAGGAAATAGCCGTGCAGCGAGTGAGCCGTTCTTCCCTCTACAGTCCTGGCGGCGGCGGTGAACGCCTGCGCGGCGACCTGGCCGCCAAACAACCGCTCCCGAGATTGGCTCTCGTTGTGGCCGCGGAAAATATTGACCTCGATCGGCTCGAGGCTCAAAACCTCGATCAGCGATTCGAGCGCTGCATTCACGATGGATCCTCCCTGGCTAGATGACAGCCGACACGATAACCGCTGCCAGTAGCGCCGCCGGAGCAGGCTGCTATAACTGCGTGCAATATAACGGCGCTATATACCGCGGAAGGCGCCCTCCGCCGGTTGCCCGACGGACAGAGATGAGTACGAGCCCTTCCAGCGCCGCCAAGCCCGTGGTGACCCCTGCGGCCAAATCAGCGCCCCAATCGCCGGTGAAGGCCGAGGCGGCCGCCCGCAGTCGAGGTTCCGCGGCGCCGGCACTGATCTTGGCGACGACCGAGCGGCTCCTACTCGAAGGTGGCATCGACGCCGTGTCGATCCGGCGCGTCGCCGATGGCAGCGGATACTCGGCGCCGACCATCTATCACCATTTCGGCGACAAGCGCGGTTTGATCGACGCTCTGCTGGAGGAACGATTCAGCGTCGTACACCAGCTCATGGCAGCGATTCCGCCCGAGCCCGATCCGGCCGTTTATCTGCGAAACGCCGTGTCCGAGTTCATCCGGTTCGCGCTCGAAAACCCAGACCACTATCGCCTGCTCGCGACGCCGCTCGAATCCGAGCCCAACGTGCCATCCGCCGACGCGGCGCGCGAACTCGTGCGCAGCGCGCTCGAGGTGTTGGCAGACGAAGGGACGCTCGCCACTCGCGATGCAGAGGCTGCGTTCCAGGTGATCTGGGCTGTGCTGCATGGATTGATTTCGCTGCGCCTCGGAAACCCCACTTATGAATTCGTCGAGAACTTGACGCCAATTGCGCTGGACATGATCGAGGACGGATTGCTGCGGAGAAACCGCCGATGAGAATCACGAGTATTTTGGGGAGCCAGAAGGGCCATGGGCACAGGGCTGGAGTGCGAAACGCGATGAACCGCACGTTCGTTTCGTTGGTGCTGATGGCGTCCCTCGCGGTGGGATGTAGCGAAGAGCAGGTGGTCGAGCAGACCCCGGCACGCCCCGTCGTCGTGACGCCCGTGACGGTCCTCGATTTCGAGGAGCGCATCGAAGCCACGGGGCAACTGCTGGCAAAGAATCGCGCCGAAGTGGCCGCGCAGGTATCGGGAGAAGTGACCGAGGTTCTGGTCGAGGAAGGGGACGAAGTCGAAAGCGGCGACATCATCCTCGAGATCGATCCGGAAAAGCGCGATCTCGAGCTGGATGCGGCACGCGCACGCGTAGGCGAAGCGCGCGCTTCGGTCGCGGAGAAGCAACGGGAAGTCACTCGAATGAAGGCGCTCGAGGCCCAGAAGATCGCCGCTGCGACGCGTCTGGACGCGGCCGAAACCGCGTTGGAAACAGCGCAATCCCGGCTCCGCGTGGCGCTCGCCGAACTGGGGACGGCCCGTCGCGCCGTGCAGGACGCGACGGTGCGCGCGCTTTTTTCGGGCTTCATTGCCCGCCGCTACGTGAGCCGTGGTGAGTTCGTCACCGCGAGCCAGAAGCTGTTCGAACTGGTGTCACTCGATCCGATCGAAGTCGAGTTTTTTCTGCCCGAGTCGGATTCGAGCCGCGCCCGAAAAGGCATCGCGATCGACGTCAGCGTTTCGCCGTATCCCGACGAGACCTTCGATGCGGTGGTCGACATGCTGTCGCCG
>JAJDAM010000117.1 GCA_029261905.1 Deltaproteobacteria bacterium | reverse complement strand
ATTCCCGCCGCCTCCACCATTTCAGAAGTGACAGAAGTGTTCGTTCCATCGATAGGGCCACTCATGTCCGCCAGCCTGAGTGAAATCGCGAAGAGGATTCAGGCTCAGCCTTGGAACAAGCCCGGGACTGACAAGACCTGGGTGCTGCACGCGATGTGGACCCATGCCCAGTTTCTGCAGCAAGTGAAACAAGCGAGACGTGTCGCAACCCGCTAGTGCCGCCCGCGGTGCGGCGCTCGAATCGAATGGCGGATCGGCCGCTCGATTCGAGCGCGTTGTCCCGGCGACTACATGTCGAAGCGGTCGTTCGTCATCACCTTGGTCCAGGCTTCGGTGAAGTCCTGCACGAACTTCTCGCGGCCGTCGTCGGCGGCGTAGACCTCGGCGACCGCGCGAAGCTCGGAATTCGAGCCGAAGATGAGGTCGACCGAGGTAGCGGTCCACTTCGGCGCGCCCGTCGCGCGGTCCCGCCCTTCGTACACGCCCTCCGTCGCCGTGGCCTTCTGCCACTTCGTCGACATGTCGAGCAGGTTCACGAAGAAATCGTTGGACAGGGTGCCCGGACGATCGGTGAACACACCGTGTTTCGAACCACCGGTGTTGGTGTCCAACGCGCGCATGCCGCCGACGAGCACCGTCATCTCCGGAACCGTGAGGGTCAGCAGGTCGGCCCGATCGACGAGGCTCTCGGTGGGCGACAGTCGGCTGCCTGCCCCGTAGTAGTTGCGGAAGCCGTCCGCCGTCGGCTCGAGCACGGCGAACGATTCGACGTCGGTCTGGGCCTGGGTGGCGTCGGTGCGACCCGGCGCGAACGGGACCACCACGTCGTGGCCGCCGGCTTTCGCCGCCTTTTCGATGGCTGCCGAGCCGCCGAGGACGATCAGGTCGGCGAGCGAGACGTGCTTCGGTTCGAAGCCGCTCTGGATCTTTTCGAGAGTCGCGAGCACCTTCGCGACCTCCTTCGGATCGTTGACGGGCCAGTCCTTCTGCGGAGCGAGGCGCAGGCGTGCGCCGTTCGCACCTCCGCGCATGTCGGTACCGCGGTAACTCGCAGCCGCGGCCCAGGCGGTGCGGACGAGTTCGGGAACGGTCAGGCCCGAAGCGAGGATTTCGGCCTTCAGCTTGGCGATGTCGCGGTCGCCGATCAGGGGCTGGTCGACTTCGGGCACCGGGTCCTGCCAGGTCAACACCTCGGCGGGTACCTCACTGCCCACGTAGCGTGCCCGCGGACCCATGTCGCGGTGCGTGAGCTTGAACCAGGCCTTGGCAAAGGCGAGCTCGAACTCCTTCGGATTCTCGAGGAAGCGCTTCGAAATCTTGCGGTACTCCGGGTCTTCCTTCAGCGACAGGTCGGTGGTCAGCATGATCGGCGCATGCCGCTTGCCTTTGACGTGGGCGTCGAGAACGGTGTTCGCAGCCTGCCCGCCCTTCGGGATCCACTGGATGGCGCCGGCCGGGCTGCGGGTCTGCTCCCACTCGAAAGCAAACAGGTTGGACAGATACATCGACGTGAATTGCGTGGGCGCCGCGGTCCAGGCACCTTCGAGGCCGCTGGTCACCGTGTCCTCTGCGTTGCCCTTGCCGCACTTGTTGCGCCAGCCGAGGCCCTGCTCGTCGATGCCGGCGGCCGCCGGCTCGGGGCCCACGCAGTCAGACGGTTTGTGCGCACCGTGGACCTTGCCGAAAGTGTGACCACCCGCGATCAAGGCGACTGTTTCTTCGTCGTTCATGGCCATGCGGCCGAAGGCCTCGCGAATCTGCGCTGCCGCCGAGACCGGGTCCCCGTTGCCGCCGGGGCCTTCCGGGTTCACGTAGATCAGACCCATCTGCGTTGCGGCGAGGGGACCCTTCAGCTTGCCCTTCTTGTCCTCTCGCATCCGGCCCAGCATCTCCGCTTCCGGTCCCCAATAGACGAGTTCCGGCTCCCAATCGTCTGCCCGACCCCCGGCGAAGCCGAAGGTCTCGAAGCCCATGTCCTCCATCGCGACGGTGCCGGCGAGGACCATCAGATCGGCCCACGAGATGTTCCGGCCGTACTTCTGCTTGATCGGCCACAGCAGGCGGCGGGCCTTGTCGAGGCTGGCGTTGTCGGGCCAGCTGTTCAGCGGCTCGAAGCGCTGCTGTCCGCCGGCTGCGCCGCCTCGGCCGTCGACCACGCGGTAGGTGCCGGCGCTGTGCCACGCCATGCGGATGAAGAAGGGGCCGTAGTGACCATAGTCCGCCGGCCACCAGTCCTGGGACGTTGTCATGACCTCTTTCAGGTCCTGCTTGACGACCTCGAGGTCCAGGCTGGCGAAGGCCTGGGCGTAGTCGAAGTCTTCGCCATAGGGGTTGGACGATGGGGCCTGGTCGCGGAGGGGCGACAGATCCAACAGTTCCGGCCACCAGAACTGGTTGGACCTCGGCTCGTCTTGAGCGAAGGCCGAACTCGAAAGCACAACCGCTGAAATCACGACCGCAAGGGCGGCCATCAGGGGAATGAAACGGTGTCGCATTGGATTCTCCTTAGGGATCACAAGCAGGGACGTCGAGGAGACGTCACGCATGACGCGGAGGCGATTCACCGTCGAGGTCATGGATTCCACCGCGTTTCGGCACGCATAAGATAACACTCGTTGTTATCTCGACAATGCTACTGGCCCGATCAGCCGGGTCGATGGACTGCGGCGATCAGCCTCAGATCTCGTCCCGACAGCGTAGGCACACGCCGCGAATCGTGACGTCGATCTTGTCGACGCGGAAGCCTTCGGGAAGATCTGCACGGCCACGGATCTGAGAGTCTGCACTCGCAGGAACGTCGTACAGCCGCCCGCAAACACGACACGTCGCGTGGTAGTGGTGTTCCGGCCCCGCTTCGTATCGGTAGGGCTCGCCGACCGCCGTCACGCGAGAAGCAAGGCGCGCTTGGACCAGGGCATCCAGGATCTCGTAGACAGTCTTCTGGCTCATGTTCTCGTGCTCGGGCAGCAGCCGCGCGTGGAGCTCCGCAGAAGTCGGGTGGCTCTTCAGGCGACGGAGGAGGCGGAGCGCTGCAACGCGCTGGCGCGTGGCACGAAGACCGTGCCGCGACAGCTCCTCGGCGATCTTTTCGTCGGCAGTGCGATGAGACATTGCGAACCTTGTTGGTGCTGGCCACGCAGCGTAGCAGGGGGATCAGAAGGCGATGGGTGTACCGGGAACGCCGAACGATCGAATAGGGCGCTGAGTCGTCTACCAGCATTCCGAGCGACGATCGCTGCTGACGGCGACGGTTTCGGCAGGAGAAACGATTACGAATCGGACTTCTTTGATTTCGAGGACCTACGCCGGCTGGAGTCGGGTTCGATTCCCGCCAGCTCATGACAACCGCAGATGTGACAATGCGGCTAGTCCGTCCCCGTCTCCATCGGCATCTCCGCATCGGCCGACCACTCGTTCAATGAGCCGTCGTAGACGGCGACGTTCGGGTGTCCAGCCAGGGTGAGGGCCAGCGCGTTGAGCGTCGCCGCGATGCCGCCACCGCAGTAGGTGATCGCGCGCTCCCGCTCGAACACGCCGGTCTTCGCGAATTGCTCGCGTAGTTCGGACGGCGACTTGAGCTCACCGGAGTTGGAGTCGAGGAGGAGGTGGAACGGCACGTTCTCACTACCCTGGATGCGGCCGGGCCGGGCGTAACCCATCTCGACTTCGCCAGTGTGGAGGGCCTTCGGAAGCGCGTTGATCGTGCACGTCGATCCATCTCGGATCGCGTCCCGGACCTCCTGCTTGGAGGCCCAGTCTGACTCCCGCATGTCGGCCTCGAAGGTCGCCTCGGGGTAGTTGCACGGACGAGTCGATGTCGGTCGGCCCTCTTTGCGCCATTTTGCGAAGCCACCGTCGAGAACCGCCGTTCGGTCGTGGCCGGCACTTCGCAGCAGCCACCACAGTCGCGTCGCCCACATCGGACTCGAGCTGCTGTACACGACGACCGGGTGCTGGTTGCCAATGCCGGCCCGCGAGAGCACCCGTTCGATCCGTTCCGCGCTCGGGCGTGTGAAGGGGAATGGGCTCTCCGGTTCAGCGAGCTCGGACGTGAGGTCGATGAAGCCTGCGCCCGGAATATGAGC
>JAJDAM010000116.1 GCA_029261905.1 Deltaproteobacteria bacterium | reverse complement strand
CGCTCCTCGAAATTCGTGCAGCCTGCACGCCCAGGACACCGAGACCCGTATGGCCAAAGGATTGACGCCGGCGACTACGTCCTGCTCGAAGTCGCCGACGACGGATGCGGGATGGACCACAACGTCCGACGCCGAATCTTCGATCCGTTCTTTTCGACCCAGTCCAATGGGCGCGGATTGGGATTGGCGGCGGCCTCTGGACACGAGCGGGCTCACGGCGGAGCGAATCGAGTCGATAGCGAACTCGGTCGAGGCTCGTGCTTCGGAGTACTGCTCCCGGTCCCGAAATCGGGCGGGGGCATCGACTCCGAAACTCGACGACCACGCTCTCCGATCGCCTGAAACCTCGGAACACGACCGACGTTTTGAATTCGCTCGCCCACGTCATCGCAGCTCTCGCATCGCGGATACCGGACGCACCGGCATTTCACTGCGGCGACGCGACGCTCAGCTGGGCGCAATACGCAAAGCGTTCCGACCATCTAGCCGCTGGACTGATCGGCCTCGGACTTTCGCGCGGAGATCGCGTCGCAATCCAGATGCCCGATGGGATCGATGTACACGTGGCGTACATCGCCGCCGAAAAGGCGGGATTGACGATCGTCGGAATCGGGCCGAGAGCTGGCCCGGATGAACTCCGACATCTGCTCACGAGAACCGGCGCGAAGGCGCTACTGAGCCCGCCCGAAATCAGAGGAGACGACCTCCGGGTTCGGTTCGAGCAAATGCGCGCCAGCGGGCTCCCGCTGCTCCACCACGTCATCAGCCAGGACGGCGAGTTCGGCATTCCCACCGAGACAAAACCGGCTCCGATCGCCGGTTGGAATTCGATCGACGACCTGTTTCTACTCAATTCGACTTCGGGCACAACGGGGATGCCAAAGTGCGTCACCCACGACCAGTCGCGTTGGCTTCATTTTCATGAACTCGCGGTAGCGGGCGGTCACTTGTCCAATAGCGATGTATTTCTCAGCGCGATCCCGACACCGTTCGGATTCGGTCTCTGGACCGCTCACTTCACCCCTACACTGCTGGGCGCACCCACCGTACTGCTGCCGCAGTTCACCGCGGAAGAACTGATCCGCCGCATCGAACGACACCGGGTCAGCGTACTGGCATGCGTCAGTACGCAGTTCATCTTGATGTTGAACAGCGCTGCGCTGGCCGGCGCCGATCTCGGCAGCCTGCGCGTGTTGTATACCGGCGGCGAAGCCGTCCCCTACGACCGGGCCGCCGAGTTCGAGGAGCGCACCGGCGCCAGCGTGCTCCAGTTCTATGGCTCCAACGAGACCGGCGCGCTGAGCTGTACGACGCTGGACGACTCACGGGATGCCCGGTTGACCAGCGCGGGCCGAACCATCGAAAGCATGGACGTGCGCCTGTTCGACGCAGAGGGCCGGGATGTGACGGATTCCGGCCGGGGCCAGCCGGGCTGCCGGGGACCGTTGACGAGCCGCGGCTACTACGAGGACGACGACGCCAACCGAGCCCTGTACGTCGGCGACCCGACCGATGGAGGACCTCGCTGGATGCTGACCGGAGACATCGCGACCCTCGACTCCGAAGGCTATCTGCGTGTCATCGGCCGCACCGCGGACATCATCATTCGCGGCGGGAAGAACATCAGCAGCTCGGTGGTCGAGCAAGCGGTTGCAACGCATCCATCGGTCGCTCTGGCGGCAGCGGTCGCCATGCCCGACCCGATATTCGGTGAACGTGTTTGCGTGTATACCGAACTGAACCCGGGCGCCGAACTGACGCTCGATGCACTGCTCGGACACCTTCGCGCTCGTCAGGTCTCCGTCGAAACCCTGCCCGAGCGATTGGTGGTGCTGGACGAATTGCCGCGATCGTCCGGTGGAAAGGTCGCCAAACAACAGCTGCGCGACGACATCGCGCGACGCGTTCGCGAGGAAGCCACCGGGTGACCCGCGCCGATCATGGGGCTGCGCCGCATGGGGGAATGCCCCGATGCACTCAACCTGCGATCAGTTTCCACAAGTACGTGAACCACCCTGGGTCGGCGACGAGCCGATAGATCTCGCCGCGCTCGTGCGCGAGCAGGTAGAGCTCCCCGTCGAGGTCTTGGGAAAAATTCGACAGCACCAGGTTGGACTTGAACAACTCGCGCGCTCCATGGGGCGGATCCGCCATCACGCCGCCGACTTTCCCCGAGCAGTGGTCGCCATGCACGTACAGCCCGCGCCATTCGGGAATGCGACTCCCCCGGTAGACGTAGCCGCCGATGATCGCGCAACCCCCCGACCGCGTGTACGACGCAACGGGGGCGATGAATTTGTCGGGCTCACACGGATCCGCCCGCTTCGTGCATTCCGGCCCTTCCAGGAATGGCCAGCCGTAGTCGCCCCCCTTGTCGATGATGTCGACCTCCTCGAAACGAACGTCCCCGACGTCCGCTGCCCAGAGACGACCCGTTTCGGTGTCGAAGCTGATCTTCCACGGATTTCGAAGCCCCCAGGCGTAGATCTCCGGTCGCCCCGGACGTTCCACCAACGGGTTGTCGTTCGGAATGCCGTAGCGCCCGCCGGGTCCAACGGCGAGCCGCAGGATCGATCCCAGCAGTGTCGTCCGGTCGCTCGCGTTTTCCGGAACACCGCCTTCGCCCAGACTCACGTAGAGATACCCGTCCTCACCAAACACGAGGGTTCCGCCTTTGTGATAGACGGTGGGCTGATCGAGAACGAGCAGCGGTACCTCCGACCGGGGATCGATCGTCTCGCCCGACTCGGCGAGCGTGAAGCGCGACAATCTCGACGAGAGACCCAGCACCCGCCCCTCCTCGGGCGCCTGTACGGGAACGCCGGCGGTGTAGTACAGGAACAGCTGTCGGTTCTTCTTCCATTCCGGGTGAAAAGCGATTCCCAACAGGCCGAGTTCTGCATAGACGCTGGGACCCGCCAGCCGACGACTGAGATCCAGCAACACCGGAGCGTTTACGGCATCGCGCCGGTTTTCGAAGCGCCGAACGCGCCCCGTCTGTTCGAGCAGGAACCAATGTTCGGGATCACCCGGGGCCTGCACCATCGCGACGGGTTGGTCGAATCGCAGTTTCGGAAACGCGCGCTCCAGCCGGCCGTCCGATACGGCGTAGAGTTGGCGAGCATCGATAGAAGCACCGATGACGTCCGACAGTTCCGGATTGCGGGCGAGCCACCATTGCGCGCCGGCGAGGAGCACAAAGAGAATCCCGATCACGAGCGCCAGGCGCGTCATCACAGGAGCGACAGTAGCCGATCGAACCCGACCGAACAGTGGCGGCGAGGTGGCGGGATCAACAGAGGGCGCAATATCGGGCGCCGACCTAGCCGACTAGATCCCCTCGCCGATTCCCGCTGGCGGCTTCTGGTGCAGTTGCAGGCTGGGCGGTTCGGCGTTGACCCGCGTGTATCTCGGAACCGATTGCGTGAGCCAGACGTTACCGCCGATGATGGAGCCTTCGCCGATCACCGTGTCTCCGCCCAGAATCGTCGCGTTCGGGTAGATGGTCACGTCGTTTTCGAGCGTGGGATGCCGCTTCTTTCCAACGTCGGCTCGACCCTCGCGATTCGAATAGGCCCCCAGTGTCACGCCGTGATACAGCTTGACACGATTGCCCAGCACACAAGTCTCGCCGATCACGACGCCGGTTCCGTGATCGATGAAAAAATGATGACCGATCTGCGCGCCGGGATGAATGTCGATACCCGTATTGCTGTGCGCATCTCGCGACATGATCCGCGCAACGATTCGCTCATCGAGTTCGTAGAACTTGTGCGCGATCCGATAGGCCGACACCGCAACCACGCTCGGGTACGCAGAGATGATCTCGCCGTAGCTCGATGCAGACGGATCGCCGTGAAAGGCGGCGTCGATATCCATCGCGACGAAGCGACGAATTTCGGGCAGGCATTGGATCAATCGCGTCGCTCGATCGGTCCCGATCAGCGCAGCGACGATCCCGTGGATCACCCGAAGGTCACTCGTCAAATGCCCGGAGGGCGTGTCATCCAAAACAATCGCCCGCAACGCCCCAAGTGCGTCCCCAACGCGGCGCTGGTAGGGGAGGATCTCTTTGCTCGCTTCCGTGAGCGGATCGCACTTCTCGCGCTGTGCGTTCAACTCGTCGGCTACGACTCGAATCTCGTCTGCCATGACTCCTCCGCAGGGCGCGTCGGACGATTCTAGAACGGTGTTCCCAATAACGCCCGCCGAGCGAAGCGGGCGGCCCAGGACTGCCGCGGGGGTCGAAACGACACATCGCCTCGAGCACTACCTTCGAGCATCACCTTCGAGCACTACCTTCGAAAGCCGCGTGCAACTCGCCACAAAGAATCCGGAAATGCGTCCGGAAACAGCCGCTAGGCCTGGGCGATGACCTCGTCTGCAAACCGACGCAGCGCATCGGTCTTGTGGTCGAGCGTTTGCGTATCCGCTTCGTAGGCGTTGCGGAAGCCCACGATGACGTCCGTGACACCAACGTCCTCCAACCGCTTCACGCCATCGAGCGTATACGCATCCATCGAGATCACGTGCACCTCGAACGGGTCGCCCTCACGCCCGTACTCCCGCCTCAGCTCGTTGAGCCGGCCCAGCAGGCTCTCGAGCGTCTTCGCATCGCTACCCGCGTGCATCCAGCCATCGCCGATGCGCGCCGCACGTCGCAGCGCGGGCTCCGCGTGGCCGCCAATCAGGATCGGGAGCGGCTCGCTGGGAGCGGGGCAGATCTTGAAGCTCGGCAGGTCGTAGTACTGGCCGTGGAATTCGAAGTACTCGCCGGTGCACAGGCCGCGAATGATCTCGATCATCTCGTCCATGCGAGGGCCGCGGCCTTTCCACTCCTGCCCGGTGACGACGAAATCCTCGGGCCACGGACTCAGCCCGACTCCGAAACCGAAGCGGTTGCCGGTGAGCACGGCGACCGATGCAGCCGACTTCGCGACCAGCGTCGGGTTTCGGATCGGAAGCTTCATCACGAACGTCGTAAACCGCAGCGTTTCGGTTACGGCCCCCATCGCCGGAATCAACGAGAACGGCTCGATGAACGGCTTTCCGTCCAGGAACTCCCGATTGCCATCCGGCGTGTAGGGATACGTGCTGTCCGAGATCTCGGGGTAGCAGATGCTGTCGGGCACACAGAAGGAAGTCCACCCGCTGGTATCGGCCGCGATGGCCAACGGGAGATAGTGGCTGGGGTCACACATCGATTCGGCATAGGAAAATCGCATGGCTCCGATGGTAGGAGCCCGAGCGGCCTGGCGACAGCCGCGAATCGAATCCCCTCGGCTGGCGCACGCGACCCGTCGCTGGCAACGTACGCGAATGCGGATTGCGACCTGGAACATCAACGGATTGCGGGCCCGGTTGGAATTCGTGCAGCATTGGCTCCGCGAGCGCAAACCCGACGTCGTCGGACTGCAGGAGCTGAAGCTCACCGACGACCAGTTCCCGCATGACGAATTCGGATCTCTCGGCTACCAGGCCGTCACGCATGGCCAGAAAGCCTGGAACGGCGTCGCAGTCCTCACCCGCAAGCCGGCCCAGGTCACGCAGAAGGGACTTCCCGGACAAGACGACTTCGGCGCGCGGCTGCTCAGCGTCGAAGTCGAGGGTCTATCGTTCACCACGCTGTACTGCCCGAACGGCAAGAACCTCGACCACGACGACTATGAAAAGAAGCTGGCGTGGTACGACGCGTTGACGGCCCACGTTCGGGAGCGCCTTGACCTGTCGAAACCAACGATCGTGTGTGGTGATTTCAATATCTGCCCGAGCGCGCTCGACAGCTGGAACGAAGCACGGCTCGCCGGCAACATCTTCCACACGGATGCCGAGCGTGCGCGATTCCAAAGTCTGCTCGATTGCGGCCTGACCGATGTCTACCGCGAGCGGAATCCGACCGGGACGGAGCTTTCGTGGTGGGACTACCGCGGCGGCGCATTTCACCGCAAGCAGGGCCTCCGAATCGACTTCCTGCTGGCGTCGCGCGCCGCGTACGACCGCGTCGAATCCGTCGAGATCGATCGCGACTACCGCAAGAAGAAAGATGGATTGACCGCTTCGGATCACGCACCGGTGTTTGCCGACCTTCGCAGCTGAAGCGCGACCTTTCGCCTGCGGCTTTTCGTTCGCAGCCTTTCGTTCCAGCCTTTCCTTCGCGGCCTTTCGTTCCAGGAACTAGGCGATCGAGTACCCCCCGTCGACCGGCAGCGTCTGCCCGGTGACGAAGCGCGCTGCCGGGCTCGCCAGGAACAGAACCGGTCCGCAGACATCCTCCGGCTCTCCCCAACGCGCCATCGGCGTGCGGGCGAGATGCGGGTCCGCGAGACCCCGGATCTGTTCCATCGGCGCGGTCATGTTCGAGCGAATCAATCCGGGGGCCACGGCGTTGACTCGAATTCCGCTCTGCGCCCAGGCGACCGCCAGCGACTTGGTCATCTGCACGATGCCGGCCTTCGCCGCGCCGTAGCCGGGAACGATCGAGATACCGAAATACGACGACATCGACGCCAGGTTGATCACGTTGCCGCCCCCATCGAGCGGGCTCGCCGCCAGTTTCTCGCGGCATGCCGAGGCGAGACGAAAAGCTCCGAACAGATTGATCTGGACCGATTCCTCGAACACTTCCGGGATCGCCTCGTTGCGACCGCCTGGGAGGCTCGCGCCGGCATTGTTGACGAGAACATCGAGCGCCGGCAGCGAGGCCGCGAGTGCATCGATCGCGGCACGATCGGTCAACTGCAGCGAGCGGTAG
>JAJDAM010000115.1 GCA_029261905.1 Deltaproteobacteria bacterium | reverse complement strand
CCTCTTCGTAGTGCACCGCGGCTTGTTCATCGTCACCGATATCCCGGTGATGCTCTGCAAGCACGCGGGCGGCCTGTTCGTGCTGACCGAGGTCACGCATCAGATCGGCTGCGCGAGGCGCGTCTTTCGCTTCCATGTAGTGTTCGACGGCCTGCTCCTTTCGGCCGTTCTTCAACGCAACCGCGGCGGCCTCAGCGAATGCCTCCCCGCGAACCAACACGGCTTCGGCGCGCTCGTCTTGCCCGGCTCGCTCGAACAGGTTTCCGGCCATTCGAACGAACTTCTGCACCTGCGGATTCTGCGCGCCGGTGACCGAACTGCTCATCTCCTCGGCAACCGTCTGCTCCATGCAGATCGCGGCTTTCTCCCACATGCCTGCCTTGACGTACGCCTGTGCAGCGTTTCGCGGAAAACCGGATTCCTCGTAGCTCTCGGCCGCGCGCAGGTGCTCCCCGGCTTCCTCGAACAATTCGGCGGCGACGCTGGGGTTGCCCGCCAGGCTGTACGCTTCGGCAGCCTCTATGTGCATCTCCTGTTGCGCGAAGATCCGTGCAGCCGATTCGGGAAGATCCGCACGCAAGTACAGCTCGGCAGACTCCGTGAAGCGATTCTGGTCGTGACGTACTTCCGCAGCCCGAACCAGCTGTTCTGCTGCGATGAAATAGTCGGCGGCCTCGTCCATCATCCCGCTATCGAGACAATACTCGGCGGCATCGATCGGGCTGCCCTTGCGGGCCATCGCGCCGGCCTGCTTGCGAATCTTGCGCGCAATGCTCGACTTCGGGGCGGCCGCGACGGTCGAAAACCCTCCGCCGAGAGCGGAATCTCCCCCGTCCCCCTCATCGGGAATCTCGTTGCGGTTCCGTCCCGGCAAGATCGCCCCGACGAACAGAATCAATCCGATCGGTGCAGCGCCAAAGCGGAGAAAGACTCCGCCGAGAGCGGCCTCGGCCACCTGCCTGAGGTTTTCGGTCTGTCCTGCCAACTTCAACGCGACCACTACGAAGCGCACTGCCACAGGGCTCGCCGAGCGCACGAACTCATGCTCGGGCTGATACGCCACACCCAACCCGACGGCGCCCAATGCGATGAATACCAGGCCCGCACACACGCACACGAGCCGACCCAAGAATCGAAATAGTGCCAACAGAAAATCCCCGTCGGGCACAGGTAGGAAGACAGATGCCCACGGGATCTATCGGCACAGCCGCGGCCGCCGTTGAGCCCTAGCCCCCGGGGGATGAGGCTCGCGGCCCGCTCGGCGCCTGCTGGGGAATCCGCGATCGAACTAGCGACGGAGCTGGCGACAGAACTAGCGACAGAACCAGCGACAGAACTACAGCAGTTTCGGCTGCTTCCCGTTGGGATCGCGGACCGGAACCCCGAAGTACTCGCGGGCGATTCGAGTCGCAACGCGACCCCGGGGAGTCCGATTGAGGAAGCCCTGGTGGATCAGATACGGCTCGACGACATCCTCGAGCGTTCCGCGATCTTCGCCGACCGCGGCGGAAAGTGTCTCGATGCCGACCGGACCGCCGTCGAACTTCTCGAGCAGCGTCATCATCAGGAGCCGATCGAGACCATCGAAGCCCGCATCGTCCACATCGAGACGCTCGAGCGCATAGCGGGCGCACACTTGGTCGATGGGACTTCCCGGCCCCTGTTTGGCGTCCGCAAAGTCGCGTACCCGACGCAGCAGACGATTGGCGATTCGAGGCGTCCCGCGCGAACGACTGGCAATTTCGCTCTGCGCGTCCGGCGTCAATTCGGCACCCAGGACGCGCGCCGACCGCTCGAGAATGCGCTGCAGATCAGCCGCCGGGTAGTACTCGAGACGAGCCGACCAACCGAACCGGTCGCGCAACGGCGAAGTCAGCAACCCGGCCCGGGTCGTCGCACCGATCAACGTGAAACGCGGAAGTTCGAGGCGCACCGACTGCGCTCCGGCCCCCTGACCGATCATGATGTCGAGTTGGAAATCCTCCATCGCCGGATACAGGATTTCCTCGACCGCTGCGGACAGGCGATGGATCTCGTCGATGAACAGCACCTCGTCCGGTTGCAGATTCGAAAGCAATGCCGCGAGATCACCGGGGCGCTCGATGACCGGCCCGCTGGTGACTCGGATCGGCACATCCATTTCGTTTGCCACGACGTGGGCAAGCGAGGTCTTTCCAAGACCGGGCGGACCGTGGAACAGCACATGATCCAGTGCTTCTCCTCGCTGACGTGCCGCCAGAATGAACACCGCGAGGTTTTCGCGCAGACGATCCTGTCCGATCATCTCCTCGAGATTCTTCGGTCGCAATCGAACTTCTTGCGCGATTTCACCGGGCCCGGCGGCAGCGGCCAGAGGTCCGTCTTGTTCGCGTGCGAAACTCATTTGGCGAGCACCCTCAACGAACCGCGCACGAGATTCTCGAGCGTGGCGTCTTCCCCTTCCTGGTCGACGGCACCATCCAACGCGCGGTCGGCCTGCGGCTTGGAATAGCCGAGGTTCAGCAATGCCGACAACGCCAGATCCAGCGTTGTCGTCGAGGGTCCTGAATCCGTTTCAGGTGTCGCATCGCCGCTGGCAGCCAGCGCGAGCGCCAGTTCACCCGTGCGATCGCGTAGCTCGATGAGCATGCGTTCGGCCATCTTGGAGCCGACACCGGGTGCGGAGCGCAAGACCTTCGCATCGCCGCTCTGGATGGCCCGAAGCAGGTTTGCGGGCTCGATACCGGACAAGATCGTCTGCGCGAGCCGGGGTCCGACCCGATTGGCAAACAGCACCAACTCGAATGCCGCCAGTTCGCAATCGGTCAGGAAGCCGTACAACGCAATCGAGCCGTCCCGCGAGTGGGTGTGGATCCGCAGCACGATCGATTTCCCCTCGTCGGGGAGCTCGGCGAATGTCGAAAGCGGAATATTGACCGCGTATCCCACACCACCGACATCGACGATGATCTGGGTCGGGTTCAAGTGCCGCAGCTTGCCTTCGAGTCGCGCGATCACAGCCGCCTCGCTCGCATGTTCGAAACACGCGCATGTGACGTTCGGGGCTTGGCGGCCCCGGCGCCGCCGTCCGCCGGCGAAAGCATGTGACCGAGCCGCGCCGAATGCGCGTGACAGATCGCCGCGGCCAGAGCGTCGGCCGCGTCGGCGACTGGCTTCTTCTCGAGCGCCAGCAGGCGTCCAATCATGTTCTGGACCTGTGATTTCGCGGCTCGACCATTGCCAGTCGTCGACTGCTTGATCTGGGTCGCGCTGTATTCCGACAAGGTGATCGCCTTGGATCCCACAGCGGCGAGCGCCACACCTCGGGCTTGCCCCAGGACCAACGCCGACCGCGGACTGACCGACACGAACACCTGCTCGACCGCGGCCGCGTCCGGTTGGTGGTCGCAGATCACCGCGAGCACGCCTTCGTGCAGATAATTCAGGCGTTCGGCCACCGTCAAACGTCGCGGTGGCCGGAGTGTCCCGTGGGCCACATGAGCGAGCCGGCCACCGTCCGAATCGATCACGCCGAACCCCATGATCGCCGAACCGGGATCGATCCCCAGAATTCGCATCCGCCCTTCCCCCCTCCGCCCCTTCGCCGTCGGCCCTTTCGCCGGCGGC
>JAJDAM010000114.1 GCA_029261905.1 Deltaproteobacteria bacterium | reverse complement strand
AGGAGGAAGGCTGGCTCGACGATGCAGCCGAATGGGAAGGCCCGACAATCTCGAGCGTTCGCGAGGTGCTCGATCACGTCGGTGGCTGACCTGTCGATACACCCACCGGCCTCCAATTCGCCGCTCCACGCGCGAGCGAGCTAAGCTGCCCCACATGCCCAGAACGATCACTTTCTCCGGTAGTACGCTCGACCGCTCCTCGAATCAACGCCGCGATTCGGAGTGGATCGCGCGCCACCTCGATGACGATGCGGCGCGATTTTTGCCGATGTGGAAGCTCAATCCGCTCGTGAAGCTGGGCGTCGAGCGATCGCTCGCCTGGGCCAAACGAGAGATGTTCGATGACCTGATTCCGCCGCCGCTGCCGCTGCTGCTTGGGATCGATGGGGACGTCGCGCACTTCGCAGTCGATGTCTCGTCGGTCGACGATCCCGAAGTGACTTTCGGCGTCGACGAAGTGGCCAAATTCGAAGAACTCCGCGGCGTGGTGCCGCAGCTGTCGCATTCGGAGGCTTCGATCGCGGCACATGCGCGCTCGCTGACAGACTGGCACGCACGGCACGGTTACTGCGCGGTCTGCGGAAGCGAAACCGTCCCGGAATCGGGTGGTGCGAACCGCCGTTGCCCGGATTGTTCGGCCGAGCACTTCCCGCGCACCGACCCGGTCGCCATCGCGGTGGTAGGACGGGGCGACCGGTGCCTGCTGGGCCGCGGGCCCGGCTGGCCGAATACCATGTACTCGGCGCTTGCCGGCTTCATCGAGCCCGGCGAAACGCTGGAAGAGGCCGTGCAGCGCGAGGTGCAGGAAGAAAGCGGAATCAGCGTGGGCAATGTCCACTACGTGAAGAGCCAGCCTTGGCCGTTTCCGTCGTCGCTGATGATCGGATGTATCGCGGAAGCCATGAGCGATGAGATCACGGTCGATTTCGGCGAACTCGAAGATGTGAAATGGTTTTCGCTCGAAGCGATTCAAGCGGCGCTCGAAGGGAAATCGAGCGAGCTGTTCATTCCGCCGCCGTTCGCGGTCGCGAATCACCTGGTTCGCGCCTGGGCAGAGAGGCGCGCTGCAGCGCGCTAGCCCGTTCCGGCCATTCCCGATGGGATGCGGGATCGTCCGGTCGTTGCGCGGCGCGTGCGGCAGGATACGGTACTGTTTTTCGGAATCCATCAGTCCGGCGACCCCCTTTGTCCTCCTCCAGTCCTGCCAACAGCACGTCTGAGCCGCGAACGGGCCCGATCGATCAGCTCGGCCGGCCGCTGCGTGACTTGCGCATTTCGGTAACCGACCGCTGCAACTTCCGTTGCCCGTATTGCATGCCCGCCGAGATCTATGGCGAGGGCTACCAGTTTCTCGCCAAACCCGAGTTGCTCACGTTCGAGGAAATCGAGCGGCTGGCGCGTCTGTTCGTCGGGATGGGTGTAGAAAAACTCCGGATCACCGGCGGAGAGCCGCTGCTTCGCCACGAATTGCCGCAGCTGCTGCAGCGATTGATCGCGATCGATGGGCTCGCCGACCTGGCGTTGACGACCAACGGGTATCTGCTGGGGCGTCAAGCCGACGCACTCGCTGCCGCCGGTCTTTCGCGGATCACGGTCAGCCTCGACAGCCACGACGAACAGATCTTCAAGCAGATGAGCGGCCGAAACTTCGGGCCGCAGCGTGTGCTCGAGGGGATCGATGCCGCCGCTCGAGCCGGCATGAGCCCGATCAAGATCAACTGCGTGGTGCAACGCGGCGTCAACGACCACACCCTGGTCGAGCTGGCCGGCTATTTCCGCGAGCGCGGACACATCGTTCGGTTCATCGAGTTCATGGATGTGGGAACGCTGAACGGTTGGGATCTCACGCAGGTGGTGACCGCCGATGAAATCGCCGAGCGCATCGATGGCGAATTCCCACTCGAGCCGATCGCACCCAACTACGCGGGCGAAGTCGCAACCCGCTATCGATACCGAGACGGTGGCGGCGAGATCGGAATCATCCCGAGCGTGAGCAAGCCGTTTTGCGCCAGCTGTACCCGCGCGCGGCTCACGATCGAGGGCCAGCTCGTGACGTGCCTGTTCGCAGAGTCAGGCGTCGACCTGCGCACACCGATGCGCTCGGGCAACAGCGACGCCGAGTTGAGTCAGCAGATCCAGACGATTTGGACCGCTCGCAACGACCGCTACTCCGAACTGCGCGCGGGCCTCGCAACCTCGCCGGACAAGAGCGGCGCCCGGTCCAAGATCGAGATGTACCAGATCGGGGGTTAGTTCCCTGGCGCGCTACGCGTTCCCCGATGGGGTGATGGACACCCCGACGACGCTCTCAAAATCCACTACGAATTGATCGCCGGTTTCCTCGCTCATCCAATCAAACGACCATGCTTCATCACGTTTCCCTCGCAGTCGTTGATCTCCAACTGTCGTGCGCGCTGTACGATCTGGCGTTGGGTGCGCTCGGGTACCGGCGTGTCTCTGAAGCGCCAGGGTTCGCCGGCTATGGCGTCGAGGATGGACGCGACAAGTTCGCGCTCGTGCAAATCAGCTCGGCGGCGGCATCTGGCGAGGGATCTCACCTCGCCTTTGCCGCGCCCTCGCGTGACGCCGTCGATCTGTTCCACCGGGTGGCGCTGGAGCGGGGCGCCACAGACAACGGCGCCCCGGC
>JAJDAM010000113.1 GCA_029261905.1 Deltaproteobacteria bacterium | reverse complement strand
GCCCGCCGCCGCCACGGGCTCGTGGGAGGCCATGGCGACGATCTCGACGTACTCGTCTGCTGCGGGCAGCATCGTGACGCGGATCGGCATCGAGCCGCCCGGTTTCAGGACCGACTGCACGCCGAGCGTGAAGCACACCAGCCATAGGGGCACGGCGATGAGAAGGATCACCCGGTCGAGCTTGTGGAGGCGTCGGAACACGGCTCGTCCCCGTGGTAGTAGGCGGGTGCCATTCTGACACAAGCGAGACAGAAGTGGGGAGGCACGAGAGGGCGCCTACTCCCGGGCAGCACTGCCGTCGCCATGGCGGAAGAAGCCAGGTAGCGAGAACTGACCCGTTCCAGAAACGGTTCCAATCGGCGTGTTAGTTTCTGGCCTTTCCGGGACGGCCCGTCACCCCGCCGAGTCACCGACGCGGTCCTCACGGTGAACCGATGACGAGCCCGTAGCGGCGGCATGCCCGAAAGGGTGGCAGAATCACAGCATTGTGATCCGGGAACGCTCGGACATCCAAGGAGGAAGCCCATGAAGCGACTTTTCTTGATCCTGGCACTGCTCGCACCGACCATCGCCACAGCCGAACAGCAGATCCTGGCGACGGTCACACTGCAGCCTCGAGAAAGCAAAGAAGTGGTGGTCGAGTCGACCGTGAAGGTCAAACTCGGGTGGGACCACACCGACGACGACGCAGCCGGTCGGTGCAAGAAGAACTGCATCAATATGGTGAGGTCGGATGGGATGGAGATGGCCTCCATGCACGGCGGATCGATGGGCGTCAGGCCGATCGACGGCAAGGTGACCATGGCCTTTCAGAACGTCGAGAGTTTCCCGATCGAGATCGTGATCTGGCGCAAGTAGCTCGCCGGGTCCCGCTGATCCCTCGTTCATCACGCTTGGCGAATCGAGCACGATCTCGTGGATGTCGACCACGCTCCCACGCTGCTGGAGTTCGTTGGGGAGGAATTTTTGCAGCGGATGAGTGAGACTCAACGATTCTCACGCTGCGAGGAGCTGTAATGACGACTCGACCGTTCGCGCTGGACATCTTTTCGGAGCTTCAGCGCGCCGATCCGGTTGACCCATCGCGGGAACACCAGGTGTTCTTCGATGCACTCGAACAGGCGCGGCTCGCCGACCAGCTCGGGTTCGGGTGCTGGTGGACCGTCGAGCATCACGGCGCCACGAGATTCAGTTACAGCTCGGTTCCCGAGTTGATGCTCGCGGCCATTGCCCAGCAGACCCAGAACATCCACCTCGGACACTCCGGTGTCCTGGCTCCGTTCGAAATCAATCATCCGATCCGCGTCGCCGAGCGCGCGGCGTTCGTCGATGTCTTGAGCGGGGGACGGCTCGAACTCGGCCTCGCTCGTTCGGGTGGGACGGAGTGGGACGCGTTCGGTGTCGATCCCGATCAGTCGCGCGCGCAACTGCGCGCCGCGCTCGAGATGATCCCGCGGATGTGGACCGAGGACGCGTTCGAATGGAGCGACGCGTTGATTTCGATTCCCGAGCGGAACGTGTTGCCCAAGCCGGTACAGGATCCCCATCCCCCCTTGTGGCAGACCTGTACGAGTCCCGATTCATTTCGCATGGCGGGAGAATTGGGGGTGGGCGTGCTCGCAACGACGCTGTTCGCTCCGTTGCGCACACTCACATCGCTCTTTGACGAATACGCAAAGGGCCTTGCCCAGGTTCGGCCCGCGGGTCGATTCGTCAACGACCAGAAAGCGGTTTTCACCTTCATGCACTGTGGCGAAAGCCGGCAGGAAGTTCTCGACAGCGGTGCCGCGGAATCGGCTCTTTGGTTCGTGAACGCTGCGCCCGAGGTGTTTCGCGTGCCTCGAAGCGTGTGGATCGATGCGATTCGCGGAGACCTCGCCGATAACGACCCGGGCGCGACTCGGAGCGTCGACTCCGACGAGATCCGAGGAGAAATCGATTTGAATGACCCGGTACCGGTGATCCGTTTGCTGAATCGCCAATTGTCCGGAGAGACGATCGATCCTGAAGAGGCGCTCGATGTGCTCGAAGACATCGAGAGTGTGGTGATTGGCGACGTCGACACGTGTCGGAGAAAAATTGAAGGTTTTCGCGCGATCGGCGTCGACCGGCTGATGTGTTTGATGTCGTTTGGGTACATCCGACAAGCCGACGTGCTTCGGAGTATGCGGGTGACCGGCAAAAGGCTGATTCCCGAACTCACTGGTTGATGGAGGGGCATCGCGCAACGGCGCCGGTCGCCTATCCGCGCGTCTCGAGATGGTCGATCCGGCTTCCCAGCACTCCGGGTTTGTATTCGATCAACTCGACGATCAGACCGTCCGGGTCGCGACAGCACACCACCGCTTCGAGCCCGGTCCCCTCATCGGGCCCCCTGGGCTCCGTAATGAAGTCGATCCCCTCGGCGAGTAGCGCGCGGTAGGCGGCTCGAACATTGCGGGTTCGGATGGCGACGATGCGGGGAATCTGTTGAGATAGCGGCAGCGGCGAAGGGGAGGGCGCCTCGGGTGCGATCCACTCGATCAGGTCGAGCCGCGTGTGCTCTGCCCCCTCGCCGAACGCCAACAACGCGCCGCGTCCCTGGGCTTGATCCAAGCCGAATTGGGTCGCCACGTAGTCGGGCCAGACTACGTCGCGGTTGTCGCGAAGCAGTCGAAACCCGAGTCGTTGGTAGAACGCAAGAGACCGTTCGAAATTCGACGCACTCACCGTGAAGTGAAAGATCGAAAGCGGTTCCCAATCTCGACTCGAATCGTTGGGCACTTCGTGTCTCCTTGGTCAGGGTGACATGTCAGACGGGCCGCCCGGGAATCCGGGTGTTTCGCGACGAAGTGACCCGCCAACACTGGCGAGTTGGTCCCGCGCGCGCACGAACCGAAGTATAGTCAGTCGACGAAGGAAGAGGATGACCATGAAAGAGCGTGTCAGTGCCAGTCGGATGGAAGAGATCTTCGAATCCGTGAAGAACTGGGGTCGGTGGGGGAGCGACGATCAACGCGGCGCGTTGAACCTGCTGACCGCCGAGCGCCGTGCCGCCGCCGCCGCGTTGGTTTCCTCAGGCGAACTCGTGAGCTGTGCGCGAGAACTCCCTGTGACACCTTCGGTCGAGAACCCCACGCCGGCTCTCCACTTCATGGCGCGTGCCGGGGATGCGTGTTGCATCGAGGGAACCGGTGGCTTGGAGGCATCGATGGATTTCGTCGGCGTGGCGTTCCACGGGATGGCGGTCTCGCACATCGATGCACTGTGTCACGTTTTCGTCGGGGGGCGGATGTACAACGATCGGCCCGCCTCGGATGTGAAGAGCACCGGCGCCGAGGCAAATTCCATCACGGTCGCGCAAGACGGAATCGTCGGCCGGGGTGTGCTGCTCGATATCCCCCGCCTGCGCGGGGTTGCGTTTCTCGAAGGAGACACCAGCATTCAGGTCGAAGAATTGATTGCCGCCGAGGAGTCACAACGGGTACAGGTCGGCGCGGGCGATATTCTATTGATCGCAACCGGCCGAGATCGCCGACGTGAAAGCTTTGGGCCCTGGGATCCGATTTCCGATGGGCTGGCCGGGCTGCACCCCGAATGCATTCCGTGGTTGGCAGATCGAGACATTGCCGTGTTGGGAAGCGACGGCGTCTCCGACCCGCTCCCGAACAACGCCGCCCAGGGATGGCCGATTCCGGTCCACCAATGCACGCTGGTCGCGATGGGTGTGCACCTGCTCGACAACCTCCAACTCGGGCGGCTCGCCGAGGCCTGCGATCGCCATGATCGCTGGGAGTTCCTGCTGAGTGTTTCGCCTCTGCGCATCGAAGGAGGCACGGGTTCGCCCGTGAACCCGCTCGCGTTGTTTTGACCGACCGAACGGCTGAGCGATTCCCTTGGCATGATGGCCTCCATTAATCGAACACCCGACGCGCACACCCTCGAGTGTGAGGCGGCGTTGATTGTCGCCGATGCACTGCGCCAGGCAGGCGTGCTGCATTTACCGGGTGCGCGCGAGCGCCATCGAAGCCAGCTCGCGCGTGCGATCGATCGGGCGCAACTCGCCCTCGCCACTGCCCAGAGCAGGGGCGGGACGCCAGAGACGATCGCTGGCGCGCGCTCCACGTTGGTGAGGGCCCATGCCGCTCGGGCGCAGGACGCGCGCCACGGGGCGGGGCAGCTGTCGCGAAGCGCCCAGCGCGCGCCGACTCGCGAAGGCTGCGACGACGGCTGGCGGCGTGTCGAGACGATTGTGGCCGGCGCGGAGGCGTCTGCCAGCGAAGCCACGCACATGGCGCTCGAGCTCGACGACCCCGCTTTGTGGAAGGCCGCTCGGACGGCACAGGCTGCGGCGCGGGCCGCACGCCGGGTCGTCGACGAGCGAAACCATGCCTACACGTTCCATACCGACCCTGGCTTTTCGTTCGGCGAAGGATGGTACCTGGCGGCTGCAGCCGCCCTTTCGGGTGTCGCGATTCAGATCGAGCCCGGCAAGCCACAGACGCCGCAGGCCGAGCGGTTCCTGCGCGATGCTGGCCTGAATGATCGGCTGACGCCGCACCGAACGCGCCCACGCGCGAACAAGCAGCTCCCCGAGATCGTGGCGCAGGCCTTCCACGCCGACCCGGCCTCTGCCCAGCGCACGCTCAGAACCGCGTTTCTCGGCGGTGCCCCCACCCCGCAGCCGATCATCGATTGGGCCGATCGCTCGCTGGCCAGGGCTTCGACGGGGAACAAGGTCCTCCTCTGGGTACGCCGCGGCGCGTATCATCCGAGGCGCAACACGAGGTACCGGGAGCTTTGCGAACTGGCCCGACGATCCCTCGAGGTCGGGCTCGTCCCACTCCTCGTCGGCGACGCGGTCTCGGACGGCGAGGTTCCGGCGACGGCCGTGGACCTCACGCTTTTCTGGAAGGCGCCTCTGTTCCAGGGCGTTGACATGCGCCGCTCTCAACTCCAGCTCTTCGAGCATCTGACGCGGGCGCACGCCCTGGTCGGCCAGCTCGGTGTCACCACCGCAGGCATGGATGGACCCGCGTTGATGGGCATCCCGACCCTGTATCTCAGCGACGCCCCGAACGTCCGAATGCGCGCGTGGGTCGGAGCCGTTCCGGGCTACCGAGAGCTCGTGCGCAAAGAGGGCTACCTCGAACGTGCCAGCGACACACTGAGGCAATGGGCCGATCGCCCGTCGGTGCGCGCACCCGCGCGCCGCGATTGAGGCGTCACTCTCATTTGGACTTGTGCTTGCGATCCCTGATCCGCTGCTGCCGCCGCTGTACCGAACTGTGGGTCATCAACAAAGCGACTCAGAGCAGGCCGCGCGATTCGTGTAGGTCTATCGCGACAGGTTCGGTGTCGACCCCGATCCTGGATCTGGTCCCCTCGGTGGACCTGCGTGAGTACGCCGACCATCTTCGATCGCGCTCCGCCGCCTGAGCGGCGTTTCGCTAGGTCCAGGCCTCACCCGCCAGATCTCCTTCCTTCACGTTCTGGAACGCCCTGTGCACGTGGCGCACCTTCGGAGTGATCCAGGCCGCCCAGCCTGCGAGGGCCAGAAGAACGAGACCGGTGGGGAGCCACGTGAAGGCGGCACCCCAGGCGGCGAGGAAGGCGATGATCTTCAAGGGCATCGCCTTGAAGCGGTTGGTCGGCATCGCTCCGTCTCGCGTCATGGGAAAGGGACGGGGCCGTAGGAAGTTGCCGTTGGCGAGTAGGAAACAGACGAAGAGCGGCCAGGGCGGGATCAACCAGTCGACCGGCGGGTCGTCGAGCGCTGCGTTCGGCGAGTCGGCGGGAAGGGCGAGGGCCTTCTTGGCCTCGGCCCAGACGTGGGC
>JAJDAM010000112.1 GCA_029261905.1 Deltaproteobacteria bacterium | reverse complement strand
GTTTGGCCCCTCTGGGGCCCTCGTCTCGGGAGTAGCACGCGCTTGGTAGCCGACCAACGTTTGCTCACGACCCCCCGGGGGGTCGATTCATGCGCGAATTCGCCCCCAACCCCAGGTCCAGCTTGAGCGAATCCGAATTCTGCCGATATCGGTGATTGCGGGAATGCGCCTCTCGCGGTCGGTTCTTCGGTTAGGGCGCGGGACAGAGTGAGACTATGGCTGAGATAGCGGTCGGGATCGACCTCGGGACGAGCAACTCTTGTGTGGCGGTCCGACACGGCGATTCGGTGGAAGTGCTGAGGAATTCGTACGGAGAGTCGACCACCGCCAGCGTGGTCTTCTTTGGCCAGGACGGAGTGGTGCAGGTCGGCAATGCGGCCCGCGCGAGCATCATCCACGACCCGATTCGAACCGTTCAATCCGCGAAGCGCCTGATCGGCCGCTACTTCTTCTCGGAAGAAGTCAAGAAGGCTCGGGCGATCAGCGCCTACGAAATCGTCGAGGGTGAGAATCATGGCGTGCTCGTCAAGATCGACGAGGAGCAGTTCACACTTCCCGAAGTCTCCGCGATGGTGCTCCGCGAGATGAAGTCCGTCGCCGAGGCGCGGCTGGGGCAGAGCGTGACGAAGGCCGTGATCACCGTACCGGCATTCTTCAACGACAATCAACGGCAGGCCACCAAGGACGCCGGCAAGATCGCCGGTCTCGACGTGCTTCGGATCCTCAACGAGCCGACAGCCGATGCGCTCGCGTATGGGTTCGGCAGGGAATTGAGCCAACGCGTCGCGGTGTATGACCTGGGTGGCGGCACGTTCGATATCTCCGTGCTCGAGATCAGCGAGGACGTGTTCGAAGTACTCGCCACTTGCGGCGACACTTTCCTAGGCGGTGACGATTTCGACGACCGTCTGATCGATTTGATCGCGGACGAGTTCATGCAGACTCATGGGGTGAATCTGCGCAACGATCGCTACGCGCTCGAAAAATTGAAAGTCGCAGCGGAGGGAGCCAAGAAAGGACTCTCCATGGATTCAGAGGTCGAGATCCGGATCCCCGACGTGATCGTCGATGCCAAGGGCAACAGCCAGGCAATCGTTCGCAAACTGGAAATTTCGGAATACGCCACGCTGGTCAACGATCTCGTCAAGCGCACGTTCAAGGTCTGCGACGAGGCGCTGCAGCAGGCGGGCGTCGTGGCCCGCGATCTCGATGGCGTGATTCTGGTCGGAGGCCCCACTCGTCTGCCGTTGATCGCAGATGCCGTCAGCGAATACTTCCAGCAAGCGCCCAAGACCGGGGTCGACCCTGACGAAGCCGTAGCGGTCGGCGCTGCCATTCACGCAGCATCGCTGGTCAACCCCGAAAACGAAGCGTACCTGCTCGACGTCACTCCCCTGTCTCTGCGAATCGGTGTCGCTGGGGGGTTGGCCGAAACCGTCATCGAGCGGAATACACCGGTCCCGATCGAGCAGACCCGCACTTTCACGACGTTCAAGGACTACCAGGAATCGGTGGAGATCCAGATCTACCAGGGCGAATCCCGCGAAGCCCGCGGCAACGAACTGCTGGGGCAGTTCGTGTTCTCGGGTTTCCAAAAGGCGCCGCGCGGACAGATCGGAATCGATGTGACTTTCGAGATCAACGCGGACGGCATCGTCGACGTCCGGGCGCGCGATCGTGCGACAGGACAGGAAGCCTCGACGCGAATCACATTGTCGACGGGTTTGTCCGAGAGCGATATCGACCGGATCATCGACGAAGGCCGAACCGACCGGGTCGTGACCCCCTCGGCACAGGACGTGACGATCACCCAGCCAACCGGACTGGGAGCCGACGACGCGCCGGACGCTGATAGCACTGCCTTGGAAGCATCGGCATTGCCCGCACCACCGCTGGCGGAACCCGAGGGCGAACCTGAATCGGAGGCCGATCCGCGCGCGATCGCATTGGACACGAGCGGCGACCTCGAGATCCCGGGTCTGGTCCACTCACGAAGCGCCTTCGATACCGGCGGCAGCTCAGGATCCGATTCGGACGACGAGTTGGCGGCGTCCGAGATGATCGAACCCGCAGCCGAACTCTCCGAAGAAGAACTCCTGCCCGAGCCGGAGGATCTCGACGTACTCGAAGACGACGAACTCGACTTGTCGCTCGACCTCTCCTCACTCGACGATGCCGACGAACCGAAGACCGACCCGATCTTGGACGATCCCGACCTCGAGGTGCTCGACGAGGATCTGTTCGAACAGCCCGGGACCGATCTGCATCCACGCGAAGATCCAGAGGCGGGGTCCTGAATCGTGTCCGCTCTCGCACCCACAGAGATCTTGGCGCTGGCCCGTATCCTGCCAGAACTCGACTACTACCAGCTTCTCCACCTGCAACCGGGCGCGTCGCCTGCGGACATCAAGACCGGGTTTCACGCAACCTCGCGCGCGTTCCATCCCGATGGCAACCGCCATCACGATGACGAGATCGGTGCGGCGATCGAAAAAATCGCCAAACGTGTCACCGAAGCGTACTCGGTGTTGCGAAATCCGCGGCGGCGACAAGCCTACGACTACCAGCGCAGCTGCGGTGGCGGCGTCCGAATTCGATTGGCAGATGCCGAATCAGTCGGCGGAAGACAGCAATCCGAAGCACGCGAGGGGCGCACTCCCCAGGGGCGCCAGTTCTTCAACCTCGCCGCGCAGGACCTGGCGCGAAAACAGTTTGCCGGTGCGGTCCGGAATCTACAGACCGCGCTGACCTTCGAACCGGGAAACGAGCTGTTCAAAGGCAAGCTCGCCGAAGCACGCGCGAAACTGGAGGATGCTCGGAGCTAGCCGGTCCGAGTATCACGCTGCCCCGAGAGCTTCGGGACGAGCTCCGCGCTGGATTGTGGATTGACTCTGCCACCCACGAGCTGGCAGGCTGGCAACCGGTCGAAGCGGTGGCGACTGCTCCCGGCCCGTACGTGGCACGCCCTCCATCGGCCACCCATCCCAACGACGACTCGACGAAGGCAATCGACATGGCGAAGGAGACTGTGGCGACCGGACCGATCCCGGTCGTTGCCTACCTGAAAATTCCGGACGACGGGGATCCGCACCTGGAGGGCCAGGCATGCGATGGCTGTGGAGCCATCTTCCTGAGCGAACGCAGCACCTGTTCGGGCTGCGGAAGGAGTGACGGTTTCAGCGCCAGGCAACTGTCGAAGTATGGCGAGTTGTACGTGTTTTCGATCGTGCACCGCTCGCTCCCGGGTGTCGAGGTCCCCTACGTCTCGGCGATCGTCGATCTCGACGGTGGCGGCACCGTGAAGGGGAACCTGGTCAACATCGAGCCGGACCCCGAGCACGTGAAGATGGGGATGCCCGTCGAAACCATCTACCAGATCGCCCCGCAGCGGGACGAGGCGGGCAATCCCTACCTCACCTACTACTTCCAGCCTCGTGCTGACCTTCGACCGCGGCCCGGATCTGCGGCCTGATCTGCGGAACGGAAAGGTCCCGACCGGCCCCCGCAACACCTGGAGATTCCACCATGAGTGATGTGTTCGTTCTCGGAATCGACATGATCGAGTTCGGTCGGTTTCCGGATCGAAGCGTGCCTTCGCTCGGCGCCGAAGCCGCGCAGCTGGCCCTCCGGGATGCCGGCTTGACGATTCACGACATGCAGGCGTTGTACTGTGGAAACCTTCTGCAGGCCGGAGCCATGGTCGGCCAGCGCATCCTTCAGCAGATCGGG
>JAJDAM010000111.1 GCA_029261905.1 Deltaproteobacteria bacterium | reverse complement strand
CCGCGCCATGGTCGCCCACCATGCCGTGCTGATCTTCGACGTTCTCGGCGTGCAGGAAACCGCGAGCTCCGCCAGTTTGATCGAGAGCCGCCCGGAAACGGCAGCGCATGATGACTCGGGAGTTCCCAAGATCCTTCGCGACCTCGAAGAGATAGGCGGCTCCATTTCGCGAAAAAACGCCCAGGAGTCCTACCACGACGTCCTCCACCTGCGGGAGGAGGCGGCGACCCTGTTTTCGCTGGGGTATCTCGATCTGCGAGGGCGCGCGCGCGCCGACGAATTGTTCTGGTACTGCTGCAAGAAGATTCTGAAGACTGTCCGCGACCTGCCTCACACACCGGAAGACCTCGTCGATCTCGAGAAGAGCCTCGCCGACACCTACTACGGGAACTTCTCGGTCTTCCAGAGCGTTCCGGACCATTGGGCGGTCAAGCAACTCTTCCCCGTGATGCCCATTCACAGGCTCGGCGAACGACCCACGAGGCGCGGAATCTTCGCCGACCTCACCTGCGATAGCGACGGCAAGATCGACCAGTTCATCGATCCGCATGACGTCAAAGATGTCTTGGAACTCCATCCCATGAACGGCAGTCCCTACTACATCGGCGTCTTCCTGGTCGGGGCCTACCAGGAGATCCTCGGCGATCTCCACAATTTGTTCGGCGACACTGATGCGGTACACGTGCGACTCGACGAGAGCGGTGGTTACGTCGTCGAACACATCGTAGAGGGCGACTCCATCGAAGAGGTCCTCGCCTACGTGCAGTACGACAAGAAGAGCCTGATCGAAAAAGTTCGTGGCATCATCCAACAGTCGAAGGCACGCGGACAGATCAGCGAAACCGAATCGGAACGCCTGCTCGATCGCTACGAACAGGGGCTCGAAGGATATACCTTCCTTTCGTCGGATACCTGATCCGATGCACCTGATTCGAGGCTGAGGTCGATGGCGGACGACTCCACCAAAATCATGTCCTGGAACGTCAATGGCCTGCGCGCTTGCGCGTCCAAGGGTTTCACCCGTTGGCTCGGGCGCTGCGGCGCCGAAATCGTCGGCGTCCAGGAAGTGCGAGCGAACGAGGAGCAACTGCCCAAGAACGTCGCCAGCCCCAGGCTGTGGCACACGGCCTTCCATTCGGCTGAGCGCAAAGGCTACAGCGGTGTGGGCCTGTATTCGCGCCGAGCACCCGACTCGATCAATACGAGGCTCGGCAAATCGGAGTTCGACTGCGAGGGGCGCGTTCAGCTGGCGCGCTTCGGCCGCCTGGTCGTGGCGAACATCTATTTCCCGAACGGAAACGGAAAGGCGCGGGACAACAGCAGAGTCCCATTCAAGCTCGAGTTCTACCGTACGCTGTTCGCCGAACTGGAGCGGCTTCGCCGAGGCGGCTCGCGCGTGCTCGTGATGGGCGACTTCAACACCGCTCACCGCGAGATCGACCTCGCTCGACCCAAAGCCAACCGCAAGACCAGCGGTTTCCTGCCCAACGAATGTGCCGAGCTCGACCGCTGGATCGATGCGGGATGGACCGACACATTCCGGCACTTCGAACCAGGCCCCGACCACTACTCGTGGTGGAGCCAGCGGTTCGAAGTCCGCAAGAAGAACATCGGATGGCGCCTGGACATGGTTCTCGCCTCACCAGCGGCGATGAAGTTCGTTCGGAACGCGACGATCCATCGCACGGTGATGGGCTCCGATCACTGCCCCGTGAGCGTGGAAGTCGATCCGGAAATCTTCGGATAGCGCCGCATCGCCGAGCACTGGATCGCCGCGATCGCGGCGGAGACTCAGCGGGCCCGAAACTCCGCGTAGTCCACGAGTGCGCGCAGTGCGCGTACCGCGCGATGTGCGCTCGCGTAACACACGCGACCTTCGGCGCGAACACCGGCCGGCCCCGGGTTCTCACGAGACGCATCGGTGTGGACCAACTCGCTTGCCGACAGCACGGGCTTGTCGTAGCGCTCCGAGCATTCACGCGCAGCCTCCGCGTAACGGCGATCCTGGCGTTCGTGAAATGCGACGATCCGTTCGAGGCCGTGATCGGGGTAGAACTCGCCCGTCTTCATCGCGATCGCCGATGCAGCTTGAATGCCGACCCCGAGATGAATCACGGCATCGACATCGGGATGACCGCAGATCAGATCGAGCACCTCGGGGATCGTCTCGCGCGTCTCTCCACCCGCCAGATCGATCGGGTTGTTACGACTCCAACGCGCCGGGACCAGCGTGTCGATCTTCGCGCGGATCTCGTCGGGCAGCGCGATCAGTGAGAGGCCCGCAGCCGCACAGGCGTCGGCGGCCAGCACCCCCCAACCCCCTACGGTGGTGAACACGACGACGCGTCGACCCCGCGGCAGCGGTTGGGTGGCCAGCGTAGCCGCCCATTCGAAGGCGTCTTCGATCGTCGGCGCGCGCAACACACCGAGTTGGTGGCAGATCCCGTCGAAGATGCGGTCGTTGGTCGCGAGCGACCCGGTGTGGCTCGCCGCGGCGCGCTGGCCCTCGACGGCGACACCCCCTTTCACGAGTACGAGCGGCTTGGTGGCAGTCAGCGCTCGCACGACGTCGACGAAACGGCGGCCGTCGGGAAGGCCTTCGAGATAAGCGAGAGCGACATCGGTATCCGGATCTGCTCCGAAGTACTCCAGGAAATCGGCGAGTCTCGTCTGCCCCTGGTTGCCGCACGAGATCGCCTTGCTGATGCCAACACCGGTCTCGACCGCATAATTCAGAAAAGACGAAACCAGATTGCCGCTCTGGCTGACGACTGCGATGCGGCCGGCGGGAGGGAACGGGGGAACGATCTGTGCACACATCGAAACCGAGGTCGAGATCACGCCCTGGCCGTTGGGACCGGCCAACACGATGCCGAGTTCGTCGGCGGTGTCGACGAGTTCCCGCTCGAGTCTCCGCCCTTCCTCCCCCGCTTCCGCATAGCCTGCACTCGCGACGAAAGCCGCACGAACCCCCTTCTTCGCGCACTCGCGCAGCAGCTCGATATTCGCCTTGTTGGGTGTACACACGAACACCATGTCGGCCGAGCCGTCCGGAATCTCAGAAACTTCGCGAAAGGTCGGACGCCCGAGCACATCAGTGCCGTCGCGATTGATCGGATAGATCTCGCCCGTGTACCCGAACCGGCGCAGGTTGTGGAGTGTGACGAAGCCAAACTTGCCGGGATGCGTCGAGGCGCCGGCTACCACGATGCCGCGCGGGCTGAACAGTGGACGGAATCGTTCGAGCAGCGACGCGGTTTCTGCCTCGGTCGGCGGCCGAGCGGCGACGGTGGCCGATCGCGAATCCGCGGATTCCGTGTCGAGGACCACCAACGCGTCGACCGCAACCGGCGTGCTGCCGCGCACGATCAACGGGTTGAGGTCGACACTCGCGACGTCTGGCCGCTCGATGGCCAGACGGCTCAACCCCACGAGCATCTTTGCGAGTGCGACACCATCGACCGGCGGATCGCCGCGAAACGGTTCCGTCAGCAGATGGCTCATCTCGAGTCCGCCCACCATCCGACGTGCGTCTCGTTCGTCGAGCGGCGCCGCGGCAAACACCACATCGCCCAGCGCTTCCGCCAGGATTCCGCCGATTCCGAGCATCACACAAGGTCCCAATTGCGGATCGCGGACGAGCCCGGCAATCAACTCACGATTGCCGCGCACCATCTCGGCGACGAGCAATCCCACATCCCCATCTCCCGGGCGGCTCCTCGAAAGCAGATCTTCCGCCGCCGCTCGCACACCGGCGGGATCGGCCAGATTCAGCCGGACCAGATCGCGTTCGGTCTTGTGAGCAATCGCATCTCCGCAAAGCTTCACGACCACGGGAAACCCGATCTTTTCGGCCGCCGCCACCGCCTGCGCGGCGCTCTCGACCAGGGCTTCGCGCCCGATCGCGACACCGTAGTCGCCGAGCAGTGCCTTCGACGCGTGCTCGGAGAGTGTCGTCTCTCGGGATGATTTCGGTTCGCCGGATGCTTCTCGGGTTGAGTTCGTCATGGGGTCGGCGAGCATAGGTGAGGGGTCCGGTGCTCCGCACCCGAGACGACCATGGTACGTTGCTCTTCCATTCACCTGTTTGATTCAACGGGCTTCCCGGCAACTGAATGACCCGAATGCTGGCTCGATTCGAGAAATGGCTCCGAGTCGCCGCAGTTGTCGGCGTGCTCGCCACCGGTTGTGGCGAGGGCGCGAACACGCCCACTGGCGGTTTCTCGCTGCTCGCGATCGGCGATGCAGGTGCTCCTCGAGCGGACGCTGTCGACTACGCGCGGATGCTGGCCGTCACGCAAGCCATGGCAACAGAAGACGAAGCGCGAGGTGCGACCGCAGTGTTGATGTTGGGGGACAATTTCTATCCCGATGGCCTGCAGCGGTCGACGATCGTCAGCCAGATACGCGCGAATCTGATTCGTCCCTTCTGTCGGTTCGTCGCGACCGATGGAGCGCGCTACCCCGAAGTGTCTCTCCCCTGTTCCGATGGCAGGCGACCGCTGCCGCTGTTCGCCGTGCTCGGAAATCACGACTACCGCGCTCCCGAAAGCCCGCGATTGCAGCGAGAGGTCGTTTCGGAGTTCGTTTCCAATTGGCAGATGCCGCGAGGCCTCGCTCGAGGTCACGACTTTCCGAGCGGCGTCAGCCTGATCCTGTTCGATTCGGAGTCGATCATCGCTGGTGCCGATCTCGCGCCACTGGTCACCGCACTGCGCGACAGCGCAGGGCCGTTTCGGATTCTGGTCGGCCACCGGCCGATGGCAACCGGCGGGTCGGCGGTGGCTTCGACCGAATTCACCGCCTATCGCCATTCGCTTCGGCGGGCGATCGCCGACGCGGATGTGGCCGTCCAACTGTTCGTGTCGGGCCACGAACATCGACTGTCGCTGATGACCATGTCGGCGCCCGACCCCGGACTGCACCTCATCTCGGGATCGGGCTCGAACCGCCGCAAGAACCGCGCTGAAGACCCGGGGATCCTCGAAGACTTCGAAGCGCTCGGTTTCGCACGGATCGACTTGGTCGACACAGGAAGCGCGACTCGTCTGCAGGTCTCGTTGTATCGGGTGCACCGCTATGGGTGGATTCGCCGACTCGTCGACCGATGGTTGGCGGCGCGCTGGTCGGTCGACGCCGCCGGGCGCGTCCGAGAAGAGTTCGACTGATCCAAATCCCATCGCTTGCCAAGCGCTTGTGGGCGCTATTGTTTCCTGCGCGCCCCCCCCCGAAAAAATCACATCCACGGCAATCGCTGCATCACAGCGTCGTCGCATCGCCGGGAGAGGGGGATTGGGTTTGTTCGACTCGCTCGAAGCGCTTTTTTCGAACTACGTAGTCGCACCGCTCGATGCGGTGATCTTCTTCGACGTGATGTTCTGGAACCCGGACATCTCCCTGCCGCTGGCCGTGGTCTGGCTGATCATCGGCGCGATGTACTTCACCGTGCGCTTTCAATTCGTGAACTTCCGCGCATTCGGACACGCCCTCGACTGCGTGCGCGGCCGCTACACGTCACCTGATGCCGATGGCGAGATCAGTCATTTCCAGGCGCTTTCAGCGGCGCTCTCGGCAACCGTCGGACTTGGAAACATCGCCGGCGTCGCGGTGGCTGTCGGTCTCGGCGGGCCGGGTGCGGTCTTTTGGATGATATTCGCGGGCTTCCTGGGGATGAGTTCGAAGTTTGCCGAGTGCTCGCTCGGCCAGCTGTATCGCGTCACTCGAGAGGACGGACACGTATCGGGCGGAGCGATGCACTACCTGCGCGATGGGCTGGCCGAACTCGGGTTCGCGCGGCTCGGCAAGGTACTGGCGGTGGTCTTCGCGCTGATGTGCATCGGCGGCAGCCTGGGCGGCGGCAATATGTTCCAGTCGAACCAATCGTACGCGCAGCTTTCCAGCGTGATGCCGATTCTGCACGGTGCCGGGGGTGCGGCGATCTTCGGCGTCCTCCTCGCAGGCCTCGTCGGCGTGGTCATCATCGGTGGCATCAAACGGATCGGCGAAGTGGCTGCGATGCTGGTTCCGTTCATGTGCATCATCTACGTCGCGTGCGGCTTCTGGATCGTGCTCGCCCACATCAGCTCGGTCGGCTCGGCACTATCGACGATCGTCAGCTCTGCGTTTTCACTGGAAGCCGGAATCGGCGGCCTGGTAGGCGTGCTGATCCAGGGTTTTCGCCGGGCCGCGTTCAGCAACGAAGCCGGGACCGGTTCTGCGGCAATCGTTCACGCGGCGGCGCGCACCGAAGAGCCGATGCGCGAGGGACTCGTCGCACTGCTCGAACCGTTCATCGATACGATCATCGTTTGCTCGATGACCGGCATCGTGTTGGTCGTCACAGGCGCGCACGAGAATCCCGACGCGGGGAGCGGGATCGCGATGACTTCCTGGGCGTTCGCGACGGTCTTCCCCTGGTTCCCGATCATCTTGTCGATCATCGCAGTGCTGTTCGCGTTCAGCACGATGATCTCCTGGAGCTACTACGGCGAACAGTGTTGGGCGAGCCTGTTCGGGGCCCGCACGATCATCGTCTACAAAGCGATCTTTCTGCTCTTCGTGTGGCTCGGAGCGGTGTTCGAGGCCAGTGCAGTGATCGAATTTGGGGACATGATGATCCTGGGCATGGCTTTCCCGAACATGGTCGGGGTCTACCTGCTATCCGGACGGGTCAAGAAGGAACTCGACGTCTACCTCGGGAAACTCGAGGCGGGAGAATTCCGGCGCTACCGGTGAGCCAAGCGCCTGAAGGTGTGCGTCAGGCGGGCCGCAGTTCGTTGAGCTCGATCATGTTGTCCGACATGATCTTCTTCTGGGTCATTGCATCGAAGCTGTCGATCTCTTCGAGATAGTCGAGTGGGTGCGGCAGGCCCTCGATGTGCGGCCAGTCCGATCCGAAGACCACGCGATCGGCCCCCATGTACTCGACGACTTCTTCCACATTGTCTTCCCAGAATGGGCTGATCCAGACGTGCCGACGAAAGGTCTCGAGCGGATCGCTGTCGAAGTAGTGAGTCATCTTCTTACCGAGCGACCCGAGTTTTCGAAACAGATCCGGCAAGAACTCCGATCCGTTCTCGATCGACGCCAATCGCACATGGGGAAAGCGCTCAAATACCCGATCGAAGATCATCTGGGCCAGAAAATCGAGCGCGGCGCGCTCGATGCTCCACGCCTTGACGGAAGGTCGGCGCATCACCCCGTCGCTGCCAAAGTCTGCACCAAAACCCTGAGGCGCGTAGCCATTGCAGCTGTAACCGCTATCGCCCGCGTGCACGACCACGGCAATTCCCGCCTCGTTCACACGCGCCCAGAACGGGTCGAAATGCGGATCTCCCGGTGACAGCGGCCCCGCAATCGTGAACGCGGCCGCCGGTCGCATCACGACGCTGTGGGCACCCCGTTCGAGTGCCCACTCGAGTTCGGATACCGCGAAGTCCACGTCGCAGAGCGAAATATAGGGCGACGCGTAAACGCGATTTCGAAACGCGAACCCCCAGTCCTCGTCGAGCCAGCGGTTGAACGACCGAAAGGTGAGCTTCACGGCTTCGATATCGTGGCTGAGCAATTCTTCGTACAACACGCCGAGCGTGGGGAACAGCCACGTCGAGTCGAGACCCTGTTCATCCATCTTCTCGACCCGGGCTTCGGGTTGCAGGTAGTAGTCCGGGATCGGTTCGCGATCGCGCATCAGTTCGAGCGCGCCGCGTCCGTCCGACTCGCCCTTCAAATACGCGTGGAGCGCGCCCGGTTTGGCGATCGGCGAAAAAGTCGGATTGGTCACCGCATGGCTGACCCGACCACCGACCACGTGATATTTCCGCCCGTCTATTTCACACCACTGCACGGTTCGGCGCCCGAGCTTCGGATCGAGATGGCGGGTGAAGGCGTCGAGCGCCTCGTAGTAATGGTTGTCGGCGTCGAATACCGGGTAGTCGAGGTTGGCAGTCACGGAATGTTCCTAGAGGGTGCTCGGTGTACGTGGCCGGAGTGCATGGATCGCGGGTCAGGGAGCTGCCTGCGCGGCGGGGCTCTTCACTTCGATCTGAAGCACATCACTGAACAACACGCGCCCCGATCCACCAGTGAAACCACCGCGAACTTCCTTGTGACCCATCGCGTTCGTGGTGTAGCCGAGCAATGACGCCTTCTCGGTTCCGTACCAATACGATGCCGCCAGCGGGTAGCTGCCGGCTGCGGCCGGCGCCCGAAGCGTGAACACCACGTGCGCGCTCGCCCATTTCTTCATTGCTGAATCAGATGAGATATCCGTCACGTTGACGAAGGACAGATTGCGCCCGGCGGCTTCCGGCCGTTTGTGGAGCCAATCGGTTTGCGCAGTGCCGTCCGCCCCGAAGATCTGGGGCGGGGCCACGATCATCCAACCGGCCGACGACGCGGGACGCGCATACCAGCGATGTGCTGCGTCGACCAGACCGACGCCGACCACCGGACCGGACCCACCGGTGACGCGGACCGTCACCTGGAATGTCGCTCCCGGAGCCACGCTGGCGGGCGCTTCGATCGCAACCGTCGATGCCTCGTCCAATGCGCGAATCTGGGCGGCCAGCGTCTGGCGATCGGTCTCGCTGAGTTTCGCGTAGCCTTGCTGACCAGAAAGGATCACCGCGATGTGCTTGAGTTCCTGGGTCTCTTTCTCGGCTCGGGGGCCTGCACCGTCGAGGTAGTCAGCGCTCCGCGAGGAATGGCAGCTTGCGCAGAACGGCGCGACATCGGTCTGGAAACTTCCCGTGCCGCCCGGATACGCGAACACCGCGCTCGGCGCGAGCAAACAGGCACAGACGACCATCCAGGCAACCATCCAGAAGTCCCTCTTCGGGCCCAACCACAAACGCAGACTACGAATCATTCGGCTTCCTCCTCGCGAACTCGCGAATGCCAGCTACCCAACCCGTCGGATACCCGGCAACAACTCTAGTATGCATAGCGCTCATGACAGCGTCCGCACTCCCGTCTGACATGTTCCGCGTCTATGAAATATCCGTCTGGGTTTCCACCCGACTCGTGCGCACGATGGCACGACACGCAGTCTATGCCGAGTTCGACGTTGTGCACGGGTAACTCGTGAAATCGCGGCGTCTCCCACGCCTCGCTCGCGGGCGCGGCGAAGCTCGTGTGACACTTCTGGCAGTCCTCGTCCCAGAGCGGCCATTCCATCCCTGCCGGCTCTTCGAACTGTCCCACCACGTACCAGAATGCGTCGATTGCAGCGAGCGCCTTCACCCTCGCCCGGCCCTTCCAGCTGGCACCCCCGTGGCAATCGATGCATCGAAAGTCACCCACGTGACTCGGCACTTCCACGCGCGCGTGAGCGGATGCGAGATTGGGGGAAGGTGTGCGGTCGAACGCGCGACGGAGTTCGACATGAAGCGGCACGCCCGGCTCGAGATGACAACGGGTGCAGAAGTCATTGTCCTGCTCGAGCCGGTCCGAGATCCCCCACCCGACGGGGAACGCGACGATTCCGACTGTGACCACAATCCCCAGCCAGCGAAATCGAGCCGTTCTGCTCATCCAGACCCCATGGCCGGGATTCTCGCACAGCCCAAATTTCGGCGCGGAGCTTTGGGGTACCCTGCGATGGGTGCAGCGAGGGAGCGCTGGGCCATTGTGTGACGAGCCGCACGCCGTCACACCGAACGCGCCGCATCGTGATCGAAACGAAGATCAGCCACCGGATAGGAGCCAGCGATCGATGAGTGCCCCCACCCCCGACCGCAGCACGC
>JAJDAM010000110.1 GCA_029261905.1 Deltaproteobacteria bacterium | reverse complement strand
AATTCGAACGCGCCTGGATCAAACCTCCGCCCGACCCACCGATTCCCTTTCTGGTTGGCGGTCGCTCGAACGCCGCGGTCGCACGCGCTGCGCGTTTCGCCAACGGTTGGCTCGGGGTGTGGTGCTCGCCCCGGCGTTTCGGAGCTGTCGTCGAAGAAGTCGACGCACACCCCGACCGTGACCGATCTCGAGCCCGTCTTCACGGCCTGCAGATCTGGGTCGGAATCGATTCCGACCGCGACAGCGCGAAGAACCGACTTGCCAAAGGGATGCAGGACTTCTACCAGACTCCCTTCAGTGCATTCGAAAAGTACAGTCCGTGGGGGACTCCGGCGGAAGTGGCTGATTTCCTCCGTCCGTACGTCGACTCAGGATGCCGGCTGTTCAACATCATGCCTGTCGCACGTTCCGAGCGAGAAGGGATCGACGCCGTTGCCGAGATCCGGCGGCGGCTGCACGAGAAATGAACGATTCCGTCTCCGAATACGAATTCGTCGATTCCAATCGAGGCAGAGGATCTACTTCGGACGATGCAGCAACATCAACACGAAGGCAGCGGTGCTGAACGGTGCCCAGATGCTGAGCGAATACGCGAGCAGGGCGAGAATCAAGCCCAGGATCGCGATTCCTTCGTCGAGTACCCACGCCACGATGTACGAACCGAACGCGACCGATGGAGCCGGAGTCGCCGCGTGAAGGGTCTGACCGGCCCCCGTTGCCCGCCTCCAAAGGTAGTGAGACCCAACACCCAGCCCGAGGGCGACGGCGCTTAGCGCGTAGAGAATTTCAGGCCCCGGCGGAGTCGATACCACCTCGATGATGCCACTCAACGCGATGCCGGCGTACACGAGTTGACTCAGCAGCAGCGTGGTCCAGAGGATCTGGTTGGTGCGTCTTGCAGTGGCGGGATCGACCTCGACCATGTGGTGACCTCCACGATCTAGAAAAATCGGGCAGTCGCAACCTCGATCAAAGCATACTGTCAACCACATCGAATGCGACCGGTGTTTCGACGCGGTAGCGTTTCGAGCCGGAGGAGCAGCCCATGACTGACCGTTGGTCGAACGAGGACGCGACCGCGCAGGCCGAAGCCGTGCGCACAGGCGAAGTGAAACCGATCGAACTCGTCGAAGCCGCAATCGAGGCATCGGAGCGAATCAATCCACGCCTCAACGCGGTGATCCATCAACACTACGAGCGCGCTCGCGAGGAAGCCCAACGCGATCTACCGGACGGCCCGTTTCGCGGCGTGCCGTTCCTGCTCAAAGATCTGGCCGGCGGCCACCGGGCGGGCGATCCGATCCATTGGGGGACACGCTTTCTCAAGCAGGTCGACTACCGGGCAACGACCACATCGAACATCGTCCGGCGTTTCGCCGAAGCGGGTCTGGTCGTCATCGGCCGCACGAACGTACCCGAGCTCGGTGCGTGGTCGATCACCGAACCGGACGCCTATGGTCCGACACGCAATCCGTGGAATCCCGATCACGCGGCGGGGGGTTCGAGCGGCGGAGCCGCCGCAGCTACCGCGGCGGGCATCGTTCCGTTTGCGCACGCAAGCGATGGAGGTGGTTCGATTCGCAACCCGGCCAGCCAGTGCGGCCTGGTCGGGCTGAAGCCCTCGCGCGGAAGAATCTCGCTCGGGCCCGAAACCGCCGAGTCGTGGGCCGGAATGACCTTCGAGTTCGCCGTCACGCGGAGTGTGCGCGACGCGGCGACACTGCTCGATTGTGTCGAGGGTCCGATGTCGGGGGACCCCTATGTCGCTACGCCGCCGTCACGTCCTTATGCCGATGAGGTCGGTACCCACCCGGGAACGCTGCGAATCGGTTTCGTCGACCGACACCCCGATGGCAGCGAGCTGCACCCCGAATGCGATTCAGCGGTACGGGATGCTTTGCGCCTGCTCGAAACGCTCGGACATCACGTCGAGTCGGGATCCCCGAGCGCGCTGTTTGGCGAATTGCTGATGCCGGCCGCGTTCCATGTGATCTCTTCGAGTCAGGCGCGTGATGTCGAGCGATTCGGCGAGATTCTCGGCCGGCCACTGGGGCCCGACGACCTCGATGTAGACAACTGGACGGTTGCCGAAATCGGCAGGAGCGTGACGGCAACCCAGTATCTGGCGGCCATCGAAGCCTTCAACCAGTTTCGCCGCCAGATGGCCGGTTGGTGGGACGATGGATGGGACATCCTCGTTACCCCGACGGTCACGCGACCCTCCCCGCTGGTTGGCGAGATCGTCCCGTCTGCCGACGCGCCGATGGATGCGTTCTCGCGTTCCGGTGCGCTCCTACCGTTCTGTGTACCCTTCAATGTCACCGGTCAACCCGCGATATCGCTCCCGCTACACATGTCCGGCGATGGCTTGCCGGTCGGCGTGCAATTCGTCGCTGCCGCGGGACGCGAGGACCTGCTGTTTCGGTTGGCCGCACAACTGGAAACCGAGGTGCGCTGGAGCGAGCGCCGTCCGATGATTCACGCATGAGCGCGCGAGGAGTTCACTTTGGCTGAGTTCGATCTTCTGATCAAAGGCGGCACGTTCGTCGACGGAACGTTGCTTCCGAAGCACACGACCGATGTGGCGATCAGGGCCGGCCGTGTCGCAGAGATCGGTCGCATCTCGAGTGGCCGAGCCAAGCGTGTCCTCGATGCAGATGGATTGATCGTCGCACCCGGCTTCGTCGACCTGCACACCCACTACGACGGTCAACTCCAGTGGGATCCATGGTGCTCGATCTCGGGTTGGCACGGTGTGACGTCGGTGGCCCTCGGCAATTGTGGTTTCGGTTTCGCGCCGGTGCGGCCCGAAGAGCGAGAGCGGTCGATGCTGACGATGTCGCGGACCGAGGCGATCCCGATGGAAACGATGCGGGAAGGGATGCACTGGGATTGGGAAACATTTCCCGAGTGGATGGACACACTCGATCGCATCCCGAAGGGCGTCAACTGTCTGAGCTACATGCCTCTGGCTCCGCTGATGACTTATGTGATGGGCCTCGAGAACGCGAAGTCTCGATCGTCTACGCCGGGTGAGCTCGCAGAGATGCAGCGGTTGATGCGAGAAGCGCTCGAGGCGGGCGCGTGTGGTTGGTCGGCGCAGCGGATGGGTACCGACGGCCTGCAGAACGACTA
>JAJDAM010000109.1 GCA_029261905.1 Deltaproteobacteria bacterium | reverse complement strand
CTGCACTGATCGACCAGAGGCCTGATCATGGGCCTATTGGTATTTCGCCGGGGCCGGCGGCGCCAGGGGCAGGGGCGCAGACGCGGCGAAGAGGGGGCCGGTGGAATCCCACCGACCCCCTGGTGGGGGGACCCCGTTGGTGGGTCCGAACCTTCAGTCGAGTCGAGCGGTCGTCTTTCCCTCGACGCGAGCGAACGGACGCAGCTTCGCGAGAGCTGCTTCCCCGATCCCCTTCACGTCTGTCAGCTCGGTGACCGACTTGAAGCCGCCGCGGGTCTTTCTCATCTCGATGACCGCCTTCGCGCGGCTTTCGCCAATACCCGGCAGCAGTTGGAGCTGGTCTGCCGTTGCGGTGTTGACGTTGACCGTGCCGGTGAGCCTTTCGGAATCACCCGCCGCGAAACTCGGGCCCGCCACCAAGGCCAACGTGGCGATCAGGGTCGTGACAAAGGCGAGCACCAGCGCTCGCCCACGGTTTGTGTTGCTGTTCATGTCTTGTTGCTCCCGGGACCAACGGGGCGAGAAATTGGGGGTCGGTGCCCCTTCGGGAGGGGTTCGACTCGAAACGCAAGGGCTGGGTCTGGCCCGGACGGGCAATATCGGTCGGGGTTTCCCCCGCTTCGGCTCACCGATCTCTTTGAACTGAGAACTCCGCGGCGGCCAATAAATCGGCCTTGGACCTGCTGTCTGGGAACGGGGCGATGGCCGCGGCAGCCTTGGCCGCGTGTTCTTCGGCACGGCGAACCGTGTCCTCAACGCCGCGGTAGCGCGCGATGAGCTCGAGGGCTGGACTGACGTCGAGCTCGTCGACATCGGATTCGCCGACGCCACTGAGGCTGTCTTCCGTCAGACGCGCCGCAGTCTTCAACAACGTCGCAATGCGGTCGCGCTCGGTGGGTTCGCAGCGTTTGAGGGTCAACAACAGCGGCAACGTCACCTTGCCCTCGCGAATGTCGTTGTGCTGCGGCTTGCCCAGTTCAGCCTCTGCCGCTTCGTAGTCCAGTGCGTCGTCGCGCAATTGAAACGCGAGACCGAGCTCTCGACCGAAGTCGGCCAGCCGCCGCCTCTCGGCGCGCGTTACGTCACCCAGGATCGCACCCGCTTCTGTGGCTGCAGACAACAACACCGCGCTCTTGCGCTCGATGACCCGGAAGTAGTGCGACTCGGTAATCGTCGGGTCGTAGCTGCGTTCGAGCTGGAGCAGCTCGCCCTCGGCCATGTTGCGGATCGTATTGGCGAAAATCCACAAGATGTCCAGGTTGCCATCTTCGACGATCATCGCGGACGCACGCGCGTAAAAGAAGTCGCCCGACAAGACGGCCCGTCGATTGCCCCAAAGCGCGTTGGCAGACGGCTTTCCTCGCCGCAGTTCGGAGAAGTCCACGACGTCATCGTGCAGCAGTGTCGCAGTGTGGAGCAGCTCGACGGCCGCGCCGACCTGGATACGTCTCGATCCGGTGTACCCACACATCTCGGCCGCCAACAACAGCAGCGCTGGCCGAATCCGCTTGCCGCCGGAACTGAGCACGTGCTCGCCCATCAAACCCACCAGACCGCTGGTGGAATGGAGCTGCTCGTGCATCGCGCGTTCAACGAGTCGTAGACCCGCCGAGATCCGTTCGACGGATGCGGAGAAAACCTCGGACGCGGTGGAGGGCTGCGTCATCGGGCGGCAGGCTAGCCGGCCGGGCATCTCCTGTCAAAGCTAGAAATGCCAAAAACCATGGAAAAACGTGTGGTTAACTGTTGTTCCCAGGCGTGTGAACATGTCTCTACGCGTCACTCGCGAAAGCTCGAAGCGCGCAACCAGCTGACCGCCGCCGCCACATCGTCGACCCGGATCAAGTCGGCTTCCTTCTCGATGGCGGCGGGAAGCTCGACGCCAGCGGGAATCAAGACGCGTCGAAATCCCAACCGGATTGCCTCGCGAACCCGTAAATCGATTCGGGCGACGCGTCGGATCTCGCCCCCGAGCCCGATCTCGCCGCAGGCGGCCACATCGGCTGGCAACGGCTTGTTGAGCTGGCTGGAAGCGAGTGCCAGCGCGACGGCGAGATCCGAGCCGGGCTCGCTGATGCGAACGCCACCCGCGACGTTCACGTAGACGTCACTGCTCAACACATCGACGTCGCTCTTCCGGTCCAGAGCCGCCAACAGCAGTGCCAACCGACCGTCGTCGAAGCCGATCGTCGTGCGTCGCGCGGTTCCGTAACCGGCAGACGCAACCAGCGCCTGGATCTCGACCAACATCGGCCGAGTCCCCTCGACGATCGGTGCGATACACGAACCAGCGGCTCCTGCGCGGCGCTCGGCCAGGAACAGTTCACTCGGGTTCGGGACCCCTTCGAGCCCACGCTCGGTCATCGTGAAGACGCCCACTTCCTGCGTAGAGCCAAACCGATTCTTGCTGGCCCTCAGCAGTCGGAAAGCATGGCCCCGATCCCCCTCGAATCCCAACACGACATCGACCAGATGCTCGAGTACGCGCGGCCCGGCGACAGCGCCGTCCTTGGTGACGTGGCCGACCAGCAGCAATGCGGTGCGCTGCGATTTCGCCGCATTCGACAGCGCAGCCGCGCACTCGCGAACCTGAGTGACCGAACCGGGCGCGGACTCGGCGCGGTCGGTTCGAAGCGTCTGGATCGAATCGATCACCACGACCGCAGGTGAATATTCGAGCCACGGTGCCTGCATCGCTTCGACGCGGGTCTCCGCCATCACCAGCAATTCGGCAGGGACCTTGGGCAGTCGATCGGCCCTCAGTCGCAGCTGCTCGAGGCTCTCCTCGCCGGTCACATAGAGAACCGGTGCGTTCGATTTCAGTTCCGCGGCGACCTGCAACGCCAGCGTCGATTTTCCGACCCCGGGTTCACCGGCGAGCAGCACGACCGACCCCGGTACCAGGCCGCCTCCCAATACCCGGTCCAACTCCGCGATACCCGTCTCGATTCGAGCGGTCCCAGAGGTGTCGACTTCGCCCAGTTGGACGACATCGGTGCGCTTGCCGTCCACGACGACGAGATCGAGCGCGCGGCCCGTGGCGGCTGCAGCCCGCAGTTCCTCGACCAGCGTCTCCCAGGCCCCGCACGAAGGACAGCGACCCATCCATTTGGGCTGCTGGCCGCCGCACTGGGTGCACATATAGACGGATCGGGGTCGAGCCACGAGGCGAAGTGTAACGGCCCGCTGGTTGGGGGTCGCTGTCAACCTGTGTTCACAGAGAGGTTGACAGGCCCCAACGGGGCTGATTTCCTGCAGATTCTGCCTGCGAACCCAGAAACCCGGAGGTCCCCGTGTTCGAACGATACGCATCTCTCGCCCAGCGCGCGCTACGTGACGAAGCTCCGAGCCAAGCCGATTGCGAGTGGATGCTCGATGCAGACGATGTCGAATTGCTGCCGCTGTTGCACGCCGCCCTTCAGCCTCGAGAACGCCATTTCGGTCGAAAGGTGATGGTCCATGTTCTGAACAACATTCAGAACGGTCTGTGCCCGGAAGATTGCGGGTATTGCTCGCAATCGAGCGATACCGACGCCCCGATCCGCAAATACCCGATCAAGAGCGACGAAGAAATCCTGGCCGAAGCGGAAGCCGCAGCCAAATCCGGTGCCAGCCGATACTGCATGGTTCTGTCGGGGCGGGGGCCGAGCATCGAACGCGCCAAGAAGCTCGCGGGACTGATTCGGGAAGTGAAACGCCGCCACCCGATCGAGGTCTGCGTTTCGGCGGGCCTGCTCGGCGACGAGCACGCCCGCATCCTCGGCGAAGCCGGACTCGACCGGTTGAACCACAACCTCAACACCAGTGAATCCCACTACGGCGAGATCTGCTCGACGCACACGTATCAGGACCGACTCGACACGCTGTCCGCCGCCAAGCGCGCGGGCATCCAGAGCTGCAGCGGCTTCATCCTCGGGATGGGTGAAACGACCGCAGACGTGGTCGAGCTGGCGTTTCGGCTGCGCGAACTCGAGGTGCCGTCGATCCCGGTCAATTTCCTGATCCCGATCGAAGGCAATCGCGTGCTGTCCGATGGAACGCTGACACCCGAACGATGCCTGCGAACACTCGCGATGGTGCGGCTCGTCAATCCGCGCGCCGAAATTCGCGCGGCCGGTGGACGCGAGGGTCACCTGCGCTCGCTCGAGGCGTTGGCGTTGTGGCCTGCCAACTCGCTGTTCGTCGAGGGATACCTCACCACGCGCGGGGACACGGTCGCCGACACTTATCGGATGATTCGAGAAGCTGGATTCGAAATCGAGGGCAATGCGCAATACGCATCGGCCAGCGACGAACCGGGTTTCCGTCTGTCCGGCCGTGACGGCGAAATCCTGAAACCCGAGATCGCACGGCCCGTCTGACTCGTGACGAATCGCCTGGGCTAGCTCCGACCATGGAACTCGATTCGTTCGCCGCAGATGCGCTCGACGCGCTTCGCGCTCGTGGAACGCACCGTCGCATGCGGGTGCTCGCGGGTGCCCAGGGTACGCGAATGAGTGTGGACGGGCGCGAAGTCGGCATCTTTGCCGGTAGCAACTATCTCGACCTGGCCCATCATCCCGAGGTAGCCGAGGCGTCCGCGCAGGCGGCACGGGATCTGGGATGTGCGGCGGGTGGCTCTCGGCTCATCAACGGCAACCTCGAAATTCACGAAGCGCTGGAAGAGGAGCTCGCGGCTTTCTGCGGCACGGAAGCAGCACTCGCTTTCGGGAGCGGTTACATGGCCAACGTCGGCGTCATCCCCGCGCTCGCGAAAGAGGGCGATGTCGTCGTTTCGGATTCGCTCAGTCACGCATCGATCATCGATGGGTGTCGGTTGGCGCGCGCGGACGTGCGCGTGTTTCCGCATGGTGATCTCGACGGGCTCGAAGCGGTATTACGCGAGGTCGCGTCGAGCGACCGCCACGTGTTGGTGGCAGTCGACGGTGTCTACAGCATGGATGGCGATGTCGCGCCGCTCCACGATCTGGTACCGCTGGCAAGACGCTTTGGGGCAACGGTCCTCGTCGACGACGCGCATGGCATCGGGACGCTCGGCGAAGCCGGTCGAGGCGCCGTCGAACAATGCCGCGTCGAGGGCGAGGTCGATATCGTGCTCGGCACGCTCGGAAAATCCCTGGGATCGTTCGGCGCGTTCGTCGCCGGGAGCGCGTTGCTCCGCGAGTTGCTGGTCAATACCGCGCGGAGTTTCGTGTTCAGTTGTGCGCTGGCTCCGCCTCAGGTGGCCGCTGCCCGAAAGGCGATCGAACTCGTGATCCGGGAGCCGTGGAGGCGCCGCGACCTCGCGCGCAATGCGGCGCGACTGCGCGATGGGCTGCTGGCGCGCGGCATTTCCACCGAACCGAGTACGACTCACATCGTACCGGTCATCACCGGCTCGAATCAGCGGACGATGGCGGTCTGCGAGCACCTGCTTCAGAACGGCTACTACGCGCAGGGAATTCGTCACCCGTCGGTCCCGGAAGGGCTGGCGCGCCTGCGCCTCACGGTGATGGCGACCCACAGGCCCGAAGAGATCGATGAACTGGTCGTCGCCATCGACAAAGCGTTGGATCAGCAGCGAGAGACGGCAACGGCTCCGTGTTCGAAGAGCCCTTCATGAACCGAGGCGGCCGCAGGCGGTGACGCACCGAGGCGTATTCGTAACCGGCACCGACACCGGTGTGGGAAAGACCGTGGTGGCCTGCCAATTGGTCCGCCAATTGCGCGCGCGCGGAATCGAGACGGCCGTCATCAAGCCGATCGAGACAGGCGTCGGCGTTGACGGTCCGGCGGATGCGATCGCGCTGCGCGAAGCGGCGGGCGATCGCGACCCGATCGAAGACGTGTGTCCCCAGCAGTTCGAGTTGCCGGTAGCTCCTTCGGTCGCAGCCGCTTCGGCCGGCCGACGTGTCGATCGATCCGCGATTCGATCGGCATACGAACGGGTATGCGGCGGCAGCGATTTCGTCGTCGCCGAAGGCGCCGGCGGGCTGTTGGTACCCATCGACGAGCAGTTCGACATGTTGGATCTGGCGCTGGAGCTCTCGCTTCCCGCGCTGTTGGTCGCGCGCGCCGCGTTGGGCACCATCAACCACACGCGACTGAGTCTGGAGGTCGCCGAGCAGCGCGGCCTCGACGTAGTCGGGGTGGTGATATCGCACGCGGACGGGGTACTGAGTGCCGCCGACGCAGCCAATCTCGGAGCTCTGCGGTCACTTCTGGGCGATCGGTTGTTGGGCGAGATTCCACCGCGTGGGCATACCGGCGCGAAACAGCCAGAGGCAGGGGGAAGTTCTCCCGGATCGCCGATCGATTTGGACGCCCTCCTGCGGCGGACCGACGACCTCAGGGCGTCTGGCTGATTCCCCCGATCCAGGTCGCGAGTACGGCACCCGACGCATCGAGCGCCACCAGGTCAGCTCTCGCGCCCGGCCGGAGCGTCCCGCGCTCCGCCTCGATCCCGATGACCCGCGCTGGCCGAAGCGTGCAGGCCGCGACCGCTTCGAGCAGCGACCAATCCGCGAATCGTCTGGCGTTGCGGATCGCCACATCGAGGCTGAGAGAACTACCCGCGAGCCGGCCGTCTGCGAGCCGGAGCGCCGTGCCATCGTCGTAGACCGGTTCACCCCCAAGTGCCGGAGGCGACGACGCAGGCGGAATACTGGATGACGCGTGCTCTGACGCAGCTCGTGACGCAGCTCGTGACGCAGCCGTTGACGCAGCTGATGACGCATCTGTTGACGCGCCGAGGGCCGGCATCGTTCCCGGTATCTCGATCCGGTCGGTGATCAGCACGAGCCGATCCCGTTTCGCCCTGGCGGCCAGCTTCACGATAGCCGGGTCGACGTGGATTCCGTCGCAGATCAGGTCACAGGTCAACCGATCATCGCTCAGTGCGACGCCCGGGAGACCCGGCTCCCGGTGGTGTAACGCCCCCATCGCATTGAACAAATGGGTGACGTGGCTGGCGCCCCGGTCGATCGCAGCCAAGGTCTGGTTCGCTGTGGCCAGGCTGTGGCCCATTGCCATGGGGATGTTCGCCCGCTCGAGCCGCTGTTGCAGTTCGCGAACTCCTTCGAGCTCCGGTGCAAAGGTAACCAGCCGGATCAGATCCTCTGCGGCGTCCAGAACCTGATCGGCCTCGTGGACGAAACAACTACGGATTCCGCGCTTGGGTTGCGCGCCCGCAGCGGCTTCGCTGATCCATGGGCCCTCGAGGTGGATCCCAATCGGCACCGCGCCGGGCCATGAGCTGCGCTTGGAGAGCAATGACGCGAGGTGTGTCAAGTTCTGCGTCAATTCCATCTGTGGTGTCGCGACGGTGGTGGCGAGAAACGCGGTGGTTCCAGATCGAACCAATGACGCGGATGACGCACGTATCGCGGAGTCGTAACCGGTCGCGTCACAAAGAGGCATGCTTCCGTGGTAGTGCAGATCGATGAACCCTGGCGCCAGATATGCACCATCGAGCTCGATGGGCTTCGCCGCGGTCGGCTCGGGCTGCCCATGCGGGATATGGGCGACGATTCTGCCGTCCTCCACCAGCAAGCCGCAGCGAAGTGGTTCTGCGGCTTCGGGATCCAATAGGGTCGAATTCTTGAAGAAGGAACGGTCCAAGCGGCAATTCTACCTGGCTGAGTTCATTGAATGAGTGGGTATTTCGCTACGTTTTAGCTTCAGCGCGGTGCGGTTGGAGCCGATCCTTCCTGGAACCCCCCGAGTTTGGATGGAGTTTGCCGTGCCGACCGAGCAGGAGCTCGAGATCCTGAGCCGTAAGCTGAACCAGTTGAAGCTTGCCTACGACCAGTATTTCTTGGGATCCAGACCTCGCGAACCGATCTCGTTGCGCGACGAGATCCAGAAAACGGTCATTACGTACAGCAATCAATCGCTTCAGAACACCTCACTGCGGTTCAAGTTCAACGCCATCAATTCGCGCTATCAAGCCTGCAAACGCCAGTGGGCGGAAACACTTCGAAAGATCGAGCGCGGCACCTACGAGCGCCACGTCTTCAGAGCCAAGCTCCACGAGCGCGCGCCCATCAACGAACCACCGCATCGATCCGCACCCACGAGCCAGGGCAAGGACATCTACGAGACCTACCTCGAAGCCAGGCGAAGTTGCGGGCAACCCGTCGAACAGCTCAATCCCAAGAAACTCGACGCCATCCTCGACAAGCAGCGGGCTGTGCTGCGAGAGCGATTTGGAGATTGCGAAGTGCAGTTTCGGGTTGTGGTCGAAGCGGGCAAGGCGAAACTCAAAGCAAGTCGCTCCGCTTGAACGCCCGCAGCCGCGAGTTGCGAGCGACTCCCTTGGGAGCCTGACCCAAGCAGCAGGGCGTCAGCCCGATTTCTTGCGGCTGACCTCTACGCGAGCTCGAGCGCTCGCCAATGCGGCCTCGAAATGGCGGTAGCGATCGGGTTCGTCGCCGGCGACGCGGTCCAGTGCTTGCTCCGCTTCGCTCAGTTCGACGTCCGCGCGCGCGAAGTCGATCTCGTGTTCCAGCTGGCAGGAGTCAACCAGCACCGTGACTTCGTCACCGTTCACTTCTGCAAAACCGTCAGTGATCACCGCGTAGAGTCGACCTTCCGCGGTTTCGATCTCGAGTGCTCCGATCTTCAACGGCGACAAGAAGCGCTCGTGACTGGGAAGTACGCCGAACTCCCCTTCGGTGCCCGGAAGCACGACGCGATCGACGGTGCCCTGATAGGCCGCACCTTCCGGCGTCACGATCGTCAGCTCGAACGGCACATCGATCTCCTGCTTTTTGCGATTCGCATGTTGTGCTGCCTCGCCTCATTTCCGTCGATCCGAAAGGATCGCGCCGCTCTACACCGATGCTGTGCGCCGCTGATTACAGCGTACCCGCCTTCTCGACGGCCTCATCGATGGTCCCGACCATGAAGAACGCCTGTTCGGGCAGCGCATCGTGCTTGCCCTCCAGGATTTCTTTGAATCCGCGGATGGTCTCTTCGAGCGGGACGTACGCACCGGGAAAGCCGGTGAATTGTTCGGCCACGGTGAACGGCTGCGAGAAGAACTTCTGCAGCTTGCGCGCGCGTGCCACGGTGATCTTGTCTTCTTCAGACAACTCGTCCATGCCCAGAATCGCGATGATGTCCTGCAGGTCCTTGTACTGCTGGAGTACCTGCTGGACATCGCGGGCGACCCGGTAGTGCTCCTCGCCCACCACCTGGGGATCCAGGATGCGGCTCGTCGAGTCGAGCGGGTCGACTGCGGGGTAGATGCCCAACTCCGAAATCGCACGACTCAGCACCGTCGTCGCATCGAGGTGACTGAATGCGGTAGCCGGTGCCGGGTCGGTCATGTCGTCGGCAGGCACGTAGATGGCCTGGACCGAAGTAATCGAACCCTTTTTCGTCGACGTGATCCGTTCCTGCAGTTCGCCCATGTCCGTCGCCAGTGTCGGCTGGTAACCGACCGCAGACGGAATGCGTCCAAGCAGCGCCGACACTTCGGAGCCCGCCTGGGTAAAGCGAAAGATGTTGTCGATGAACAGCAGGACGTCCTGGCCCTCGTCGTCGCGGAAGTACTCGGCCACCGTCAGCGCCGACAGACCCACCCGCGCGCGGGCTCCGGGCGGTTCGTTCATCTGACCGAACACGAGTGCGGTCTTGTCGAGCACGCACGAACCATCAGCGAGCTTCGCGTCCTCCATCTCGTGCCACAAGTCGTTGCCTTCGCGAGTCCGCTCGCCGACGCCGCCGAACACCGAATAGCCTGAGTGCTCCTTCGCGATGTTGGTGATCAGCTCGAGAATGACGACGGTCTTGCCGACGCCCGCACCACCGAACAGGCCGACCTTTCCACCCTTCGGATAGGGGGCAATGAGATCGACGACCTTGATTCCGGTTTCGAGAATATCCACGGCAAGCGACTGGTCGATGAACGACGGGGGCGGACGATGAATCGGATACTTTTTCTCGGTTTCGATCGGGCCGCGTTCGTCGACCGGTTCACCGATCACGTTCATGATGCGACCCAGCGTCGCCGGACCCACCGGTACCTGAATCGGCGCCCCGGTATTCACGACGGCCTGGTTTCGAACCAAACCCTCCGTGGTGTCCATCGCAATACAGCGCACGGTGTTCTCGCCCAAATGCATCGCGACCTCGACCACGAGGTTCAGCTCTCGATCGTCGATACCGGGGTTCGTGGCCCGCAGTGCGGTGTACTGCTCGGGCAGCTCGCCCGGCGGAAATTCCACGTCCACCACGGGGCCCATCACCTGCACGATTCGTCCGTCTTGGTTCGCCATCGTCGTTGGTACCTCTTCCTTCCGATAAATTTGGAGCGCTGTAGTTTGTAGTCCGTGTAGTCGCTGTAGTTGTAAATCGCGGTAGTTGGTTCTGCTGTAGTCGGTTCTGACAGTTGCTGGTTCTGGTCTGCGCAGGCCTGCCGGCGCTAAAGCGCCTCGGCGCCGCTGACGATCTCCACCAACTCCCGGGTAATCGCGGCTTGCCGCGCTCGATTGAATTGCAGGGTCAGTGTTTCGACCAGCTCTTCGGTGTTGCGCGTCGCGGACTCCATGGCGGCCATACGCGCCGCATGCTCACCGGTCTGGTTTTCCAGCAGTGCCTGGTAGATCTCGACTTCCACCGCCTTCGGGACCAGTACCGCGAGCAGCCTTTCCGGACTCGGCTCGATCTCATACGGGAGCGATTCCTGATCGGTTTCGGTGTCGGTCGAAAACGGCAACAGGCGCACGTCCTTTGGCGTTTGGGTCATCGCAGAAACGAACTCGTTGAACACGAGGATCACTTCGTCGACTTCACCCGCCACGAATCGGGCCGATGCAGCTTTCCCGATTTCGGCCGCTTGTGCGTAGCTGACCCAACCCTGCTGAGCGTATTGGTCGCGCAACTGTCCGCTGCGTCGCCGCTTGAAGAATTCCTGCGATCGCCGTCCTGCGGTGGTGATCGTCACCTCGCAACCTTCCGCCTCGCGACGCGCGATGAATGCCTCGGCGAATTTGGCTACGCCGGAGTTGAAACCTCCACAAAGACCCCGGTCCGACGAAATCACGATCGCCTCCACCTTCCGAACGTTCTCTCGAACTTCGAACAGCGGGTGCGAATCCTCGGAGACTCCTTGTGCCACTTCGGTCAGTGTCGCGCGCATGCGATCCGCATAGGGTCGCGCCCGCCCACTGGTCTCCTGTGCGCGACGCAATTTTGCCGCCGCGACCATGCGCATCGCGCGTGTGATCTGTTGCGTCTTCTTGATCGTGCCGATCCGACGCTGGATGTCTTTGAGGTTCGGCACCTAGGCAGCCTCACTCCCACTCGAAGTCGGCTGGAACACACCGGCGAACGCATCGAGAATCCCGATCAGCTTCGCTTCGGCGTCCGAGTCGAGCTTGCCCGTGTCGCGAATGGTTGCGAGCAGGTCCGAGTGATCCTGGCGGACGAAGTCGAGCAGCTCGGCTTCGTAACGAAGAAGATCAGCGAGCTCGTAACCCCGTACCCAGGAGTTGCGATCCGAACGGGGTGTTGCTGCGAAGATCGATACCACCTGTTCTTCCATTCGCATCGGCGAATACTGGGGCTGCTTGAGCATCTCGGTCTGGCGCACTCCGTTGGCGAGCTGCTCTTGAGTCGATTTGTCGAGGTCGCTGCCGAACTGCGCGAACGCAGCCATCTCACGGTACTGGGCAAGGCCGAGCTTGAGCTTGCCGGCGACGGTCTTGGTGGCTTTGGTCTGCGCGGCACCCCCGACGCGGGAAACCGAAATGCCCACGTTCACCGCGGGACGAATCCCCGAGTTGAACAGGTCGGTCTCGAGAAAGATCTGACCGTCGGTGATCGAAATGACGTTGGTCGGAATGTACGCCGAGACGTCACCTGCCTGTGTCTCGATGATCGGTAGCGCGGTCAGGCTACCGCCTCCTTCTGCGTCGCTCATCTTCGCGGCACGCTCGAGCAACCGGGAGTGCACGTAGAAGACGTCGCCGGGGTACGCTTCGCGTCCGGGCGGACGACGCAGCAGCAGAGACAACTGGCGGTAGGCGACGGCTTGCTTCGATAGATCGTCATAGATGATCAGCGCGTGCTTGCCGTTGTCGCGGAACCACTCGCCCATCGTCACACCGCTGTAGGGCGAGATGTACTGGAGCGGCGCCGGCTCACTCGCGGTGGCCGCGACGATCGTCGTGTATTCCATCGCGCCGTGCTGGGTCAGCTTGTCCACGACCTGCGCGACCGTCGACTGCTTCTGCCCGATGGCAACGTAGATGCAGTAGACGTCGGTCTCTTTCTGATTGATGATCGCGTCGATGGCGATGGCCGTCTTGCCGGTTCCGCGGTCACCGATGATCAGCTCGCGTTGGCCGCGACCGATCGGGATCATCGCGTCGATGGCCTTGATGCCGGTCTGCAGTGGTTCGCTGACGCCCTGTCGTGCGACGATGCCGGGAGCCTTGAGCTCGACGCGACGTCGTTCGGTCGACTCGATCGGGGCGCCGCCATCGATCGGGTTGCCCAGCGCGTCGACCACACGACCGATGAGCGCCTCGCCAACCGGCACCTCGATGATCCGATTCGTGCGGCGCACGATGTCGCCTTCGCGAATGTGATGCGACTCGCCCATCAACGCGATGCCGACATTGTCCTCTTCGAGGTTCAGAACCAGGCCAGAGAGTCCGCCGGGGAACTCGATGAGTTCTCCCGCCATCGCATTCTCGAGCCCGTATACGCGAGCGATACCGTCGCCGACCGACAGCACGGACCCCGTCTCGGCGACGTCGATCTCTCGATCGTATTCCTTGATCTCGCGCTTCAGGATGTCGGTAATTTCGGCCGGTTTGATATCCATTCGACTCGTTGTCCTCGTAGTTCTCGATCTAGTTTCGGATCTGGGTATTGGATCTGATGATCTGTCAGTGGTTCCAGCGGAAGCGGCGAACGGGTCACGGGACCCTTCGGATCTCTCTACGCGTCGCCCGACGTGTCTTGGGTCGGGCTCCTAGCTGTCCTGGGTTGCCGGCATCGCTTGCATGTTTCCCTTCATCAACGTGGATTTCAGTTGCGTGAGCTGGGTCTTGAGACTGCCGTCGAAGACCATGCCACCCACGGTGGCAATGACTCCGCCGAGCAAGCTCGGGTCGACGTGAATGGTGAGATCGATCTGCTTGCCCGTTCGTCGCGTCAACGCTGCCGTCAGCCGCTCGCGCTGCTGATCGTCGATCGGGCTCGCACACCGCAACTCCGCGCGCAATCGGCCGGCGGCCTCATCGGCCAGGCGTTCGTACTCGTCGCGGATGCCGGCGAAATCGACCAGGCGCCGCTGGTCGATCAGATACGAGAAGAAGTTCTGTACCGTCTTGTGAAGACCTGCCAGCTTGCAAACACCGATCAACACCGAGCGGCGCTCCACGACCGGATGCAGCGGTTGGAACAACCGGCGTCGGAGATCCGGGTTGACATCGAACAGCTCGTTCATGCCAGCAAGTTGATCCCGAATCGTCTGCACATCGCCCTGTTCGGTCGCGAGAGAGAACAAAGCACCCGCGTAGCGTCGGGCTGCGGCTGTGTTCGGCACGTTATGCCTCCCCTTGGCCGCTGACAGCGGGCGCGCTGGTAGCGTCGCGCTGCTCGATCCGCTCGATGAATTCGTCGAGCAGTCGGTCGCGGTCGGCGGCGGTGACTTCGCGCTCGAGCCTCTGCGCCGCCATATCGATTGCGAGCTGAGTCGCTTCTTCGCGCAACTGCTCGCGGGCGCGGCGCAGTTCCTGCGTGATGGCTGCGGTCGCGTTGTCTCGAACGCGCTGTGCCGCGGCCTGAGCGTCGGCAATGATGCGCTCGCGCTCGGATTCGGCGCGCTGGCGTGAAGTCGTGCGGATCTGCTCGAGCTCTGCATCGAGGTCGATCAGGCGACGTTGCCATTTGGCAAAGGTGGCTTCGGCGGCCGAGAGCTCCGTTGCGGCTCCGGTCAGATTCTGTTCGATTCCACTGCGGCGGCTGGCGAAATACTCACCGACGGGCTTTCGTGCGAAGTAAAACAGAACGCCCAACAACAGCACGAGGTTGAGGCCAGTCTTGATCAACACGTCCGCGCCACCGCCGTGCGATTCATCGGATGCCGCGGCAGGTAACGCCAAGACGAGTAGCACCGCTCCAGTGGCGGCCGCGGCGAACATCACCCTGCGATCGCGACTGGTCACTGGCTGATCGGTCGTTCCCTTCACCGGCGTTTCCCGTACCGTCATAGCGGTCTCCCGAGTACCCGGGCAGCCGCTTCGGTGGCGATGCTCTCGGCTTGCTGGCGCATCACCGCCCGCGATTCTTCGAGGGCCTCGGCCAGTTCCCGCCCCGTGCGCTCCGCCTCGGCCTGCGCTTGCTCACGCGCGGCAGCGGTCACTGCGGCGTTCTCTGTTCGGGCGGTCGCAACGCCGGACTTTCGATCCCGCTCGGCCTCTTCCCGCACATCTCGGACCGCTTGTTCGTATTTCGCGAGCGTTTCTTCGGCATCGCGCATGATCTTGTCGGCGCGTTTTCTGGTGCCATCAGTCCGTTTTTCGCGTTCGTCGAGCACTCGAAAGATCGGCTTGAAAAGCAACGCGTTCGCGGGAAACATCAGCAGAACGAACAGCGCGAGCAGTAGCGGCAGTATGCCGGTCCAGTCGGGCACCAGAACCAGGTTGGTGTCGGACGCCAACGCGGGGTTTGCGAATACCGCGACCCCCAGAGCCGCAACGACAAACGCAGCGCTGGTGAGCCGGGGAGTGCAGCGCGGAGTCTCGTGCTGATGGCGGGCCTGACTGGCTCGATCTCTGGGCTGGTGTCGAGTTCTCACTTTGGCATGGCTCCGAGATGGGTTTGCATGGAATTCGAACGGTGACAACTTTTTGTGTTGGCGCTCGAGTTCACTCTTGGGGTGCAGCCGCCCGACGGTCTTTTTTTCTTTCTTCTTTCTTCTTTCTTCGTTCTTCTTTCTTCGTTCTTCTTTGTTCGGCGGCGGATCGATCGGACTGACCCTTTTTTGTGTTTCTCTTTGACTTGTCTCTGTTGATTCCTAGCTGGGCCCGGCTTGTCGGGTTCGCAGGGCGTGGGCTCCGCTGCTTCACATTCGGGAGCCCGACGGCGCTTCTACGATTCAGACATGCTCGTGGGAAAAATTGAAACGCCGCAAAAGCCGGCGGCGGATCGCAGCACTTTGCGATCCGCCGTAGGACCGGGGAATTCTTACATAGCTGCCGGGAACTTCAAGGCAATTGGGGCCGGTTCCGTCAATCCAGTTCTTGCCGACTCGCCACGCAACGGCCCTGGAGGATTGCTCCTTCTTCCACGTTGAGACTGGGTGTCGTGACATTTGCGACAATGCGAGCCGTGGAGTGGACGTCGATCCGACCCGTCGCGTGCAGCTCTCCTTCCAGAGTGCCCTCTACAACGATCTCGGGGGCGCTGACGCGGGCGCGAATGACCGCGGTGGGACCGATCCACAATGCCCCAACCGCGGAAATCTCGCCTTCGATGCAGCCATCGACACGCGCGGGAGCGATGATGTGAACGCAGCCCGTGAATTTGGCATCCGCAGCGAGCGCCGAGGGCAATTGGGGGTCCATTATCGTTCGCTCCAAACCGGTCTGGCTGACTACGCGTCGCCCAGCAACAAACCGGCGATCCGAGTGAGATCGTCGGGACCGAAATATTCGATCTCGAGCCGGCCGCGTTCCGCATTGCCGTTGATCCGGACACGGGTCTGCATGCGCTGCCGGAGCGTATCGACGAGACGTTGCAGGTTCGGATCCGTAGCCGGGCGGGGATCGTTCCCACGAGCCTTGGGTGGCCGGACCGCTGCCGAGTTTTCGCGTGCCAGAGCCTCGGTAGCGCGAACAGACAGCGATTCCTTGACGATCCGATCGCGCAACCGGCTTCGGCGCTCCGGATTGTTGACGCCGAGCAGCGCCTTGGCGTGACCAATCGTGAGCCGGCCCGCTTCGACATCGGTTTGATATTCGCGTGGGAGATCCAGCAACCGCAAATGATTCGAGATCGTCGAGCGATCGAGACTGACTCGGCGTCCGATTTCGTCTTGCGTCGCCCCAGCCTCACCCAATGCACGAAACGCATGTGCGAGCTCGATCGGATTCAGATCAGCGCGTTGGACATTTTCGATCAGCGCCAGCTCCAGCCGCTCGACCTCGTCGACATCGCTTACTACCACCGGGATCGATTCGAGGCCCGCCAACTCGGCCGCGCGCCAGCGTTGTTCTCCACAGATCAACTCGAAACGATTGCCGGCGGGTCGCACGACGATGGGTTGAATCACTCCGTGCAATCGGATCGAATTCGCGAGCCGTTCGAGGTGTTCCGGATCGAAGATGCGACGCGGCTGATCGGGATTCGGAACGATCTGGTCGATCCGCAGTCGCGTGGGGCTAGCGTTCGCGACGGGCTCTGAGGGGTTCGCAACCGGTCGCGAGGCGATGGATGGTGACGTGCTTGGCGCGCTGCCGGGAATCAGCGCTCCGATACCGCGACCGAGGGCTTTGCGCTGACTGCTCATGACTCGCCTCCAATTTTCGATCCGAGGTTCCCTGTGAGATGGCCGCTGAGGTCGGCGCTGCCACCCTCGAGGGCTGATGGTGCGATTCCATTTTCGCGCCGTCGGAGAATCTCGTCTGCCAATTTCAAGTAGCTGACGGCTCCCTTCGATTGGATGTCGTACAGCAACACCGGCTTGCCGTGGCTGGGCGCCTCGCTGAGCCGAACGTTGCGTGGGATCACCGTTCGAAACACGCTGTCCTGGAAGTGTTCGCGCACTTCCTTCTCGACCTGTCGGCTGAGATTGTTCCGAGCGTCCACCATCGTCAGCACGATGCCTTCGAGTTCCAGCTGCGGGTTCAGGCTCTGGCGAACGAGCGCCACCGTCTCGAGCAAACCGGCCAGCCCTTCGAGCGCGTAGTACTCGCATTGCAACGGGATCACGATCGCATCAGCGGCCGTCAATGCATTGAGAGTGAGCAGACCCAACGCGGGCGGACAATCGATCACGATGTACTCGTAGGCGTCGCGCACATCGACCAGTGTTCGCTCGAGGCAGCGCTCTCGATTCGGCATCGAGACCATTTCGATCTCGGCGCCATACAGGTCACGGCCGGATGGAACCACCTGCAAGAACTCGAGCTCGGTGGGCAGCGCCAGGTCTTTCAGCACACAGTCGCCGATCAGTGCATCATAGATCTGACGCGGCGCGTTATCTCCCGAGGAGTCGATCCCAAAGGCGCTGGTCGCATTGGCCTGCGGGTCAAAATCGATGAGGAGCGTCTTACGCTCCGAGGCGGCGATCGAGGCGGCGAGATTCACCGCGGTCGTAGTCTTCCCGACGCCGCCCTTTTGGTTGACGACTGTGAGCACGCGACTGAGATTCGGCATGGATCCGCCGGATCCTTTCGATGAGATTCGCTCTAGGCGGGGGTTTCCCGGGGGGATTAGGCGCCGACAAGTTACCACGATCCCAGTGGATTGTGAATACGCGACTCGTCTCGGGCGAGGTGTTTCTTAAGAAGTTCGTGGAGTGGGTGGGGTCACTCCTCGGCCGCCCTCCCATCGATCCGCTTGCTGGCGATTCGAAGCTTCCGGAGTGGGCCTCCGCACGGCACTCGATATTCGACGACATCCTGAACGACGACCTCGGCATCCGTTGGAAGGTCTTCGGACGACTCGGATCCCGGGAACAGCAGTAACCCACCGGGCCGCACCCAGTGCAGCAGCAGCGAAATCGCTTCACGCGGAGCCACCGCCTGTGCGATCGCAGCAGCGCACGTTGGCTCATCGAACTCCTCGGCACGTCCGAGCATCGCCGTCGCGTTCTCGAGGGCCAGAACACGGGCCGCCTCGCGCTGGAAGTGGTGTCGGCGCTCCCGAGATTCGACAAGAAAGACTTCCGTACCCGGGCGAAGGATTGCGATAGGAAAGCCGGGAAAACCGGCTCCGGAACCGATATCCGCCAGGCTCGGTACGTCAGGTATGTGGACCGCCAGCGCAACTGCGTCGAGTACGAGCCGCTTCACGATATCTTGCTCGGTCCGGTGTCCGGTCAGGTTGATCCGCTTCGACCACCGAAACAGAAGCTGGGACAGAACCACCAGCGACTCGATTTGTCCGTGAGTCGGCTCGATTCGGAGTTCTTCGAACCCCGACTCGATGAGATTCTGAGAATTGGGCAGGCCGGTCACGAGATCCGTCGGTATCTCGGGTTGTGTTCCACGTGGAACGCTGGGAACGGCTTGCTGGATGCGGGGCACCGGTTTTCGCGGATTTCGCCCTGAATTCGAAGTCCGATTCGCGGACCGCGACCCATAGGGATTTGCATCGAACAGACTCCGCGAGCTGAGCATCCCGAGCTTCGAGCTCGTTCCACGTGGAACGTGTCCCGAAGATTGTTGGTAGATCTCTGTAAGATCGTGGACGCGAGGTTACAGCTCTCACTCCCTCGTCCCGAGAACGCCGGCCCATTCTGGTTCCAGAGCGGCTACTTCCGCGCGGGCCACCAACAATCGTCGGGACACAACCCTAGCAATCGGGTCTCGCAAGGTGGTAGCCATTCCACGGCTCCGTTCCACGTGGAACATTGCGATCCGGCGGGAGTCCCGAGGAAGTGCTGACCTCTGGACGGTGTGACCGCCCCGGCCTCGCGGCGACTCGCGAAGTCACTGAACCCTGCCAACAATCACCGGGACGCACCGGGACGCAGCCCTCTAGCCCCTAGGGATGCGTCCCTCGAATCTGTGGTGGTGGCAGTCTGCGCGTCGGTCCGTTCCACGTGGAACATTCCGTTGCCGATCGATCCCGCTCGCGATCAGGAGTTCCCGGAGCCCTCGGAGCTGGAAACCGCCTCGTCGAACTCGTCCGCTCCCTCGGGAACCACGACCACCTGGCGGTATCGGCCTTCGCCCTCGCTCATGGTCGCCACGTCTTCCCGCTCCTTGAGCGCGATGTGGATCGTGCGTCGGTCCCGTCCGTTCATCGGATCGAGTGCCACGGGTCTGCCCGTCTGCAGGGCCCGCTTCGCGACCCGGTCGGCCAGCTTGGCGAGAAACTCCTCGCGGGCGTCGGTGTTGCCTTCCATCTCGATCACAACACGCGGCCGATCGGGTCCGATTCGAACCGAGACCTGGTTGGCGATCAACTGCAGCGCATCCACGGTTCGTCCCTCGTCGGAGGCCAGCGTCTGCGCGGCCGTCCCCTTCACCTCGATTACGGTGAGTTCGTTTTCCTCACCTTCCGAGATCTCGAAGGGCCCGAGCTGAAGCCGCTCCATCACACCGAGCACGAACTCACCCATCTCGCCCAGTTCACCTTGCACCTTGCCTACCGAAGGCTCGTCGGAGACGGCGCGCGGCTCTTCGGACTTCTCGGCTCGGTCCCGGCCAGCACGCGATCGGCCACCGCGTTCTCGTTCTTCTCCCCGATCTCCACTGCGATCCGGGGCGCGGTCCGGGCCACGATCCGGCCCACGGTCCGAGCCGCGATCGCGACCCCGTCCACGCTCTCGGCCCCCTCTCTCTCGGCCTCTTCCGGAGTCACGTCGACCTTCCGACCGCTCACCATCGTTGCGAGCATCAGATCGGCCGCTGGGGCTGGTGGGCGTGCGTCCCTTCGGAACCGCAACGACGACCGCGCGCGTAGCCAGTCCGTAGACGGCACCGTCGGGGAACGTACTGATTTCGAGTTCGTCGGCCGACACGTTGTAGAACTCGCAGGCCTTCGCGATGGCTTCATCGCGTCCTACATCGGTGAATTCGTGGGCTTCATTCTTGGGGTCGTACACACTTTCCTCCGCTAATCCCGCATTCCTCGCCCGATCCACAGCTGATGAGTGATCGCGAGCACGTTGCTCACCATCCAATACAAAACCAGGCCGGACGGGAAGGTATAAAACACGAACGTCATCATGATGGGCATGACGATCATCATCATTTTCGCCTGAGCAGGATCTGCCTGCATGGGCGTAATCTTCTGCTGCAGCACCATCGTACCACCCATGATCAGCGGCAAGACGCGCACCGGAATGCCCAGTCCGGGAATCTCGAAGAGCATTTCGGGCGAGGCGAGATCGTCGATCCAACCGAAGAACGGCGACTGGCGCAGCTGGATGGTGCTTCTCAGTGCGTAGAACAGCCCGATGAAGACCGGAAACTGCAGCAGCATCGGCAGACAGCCACCGAGCGGGTTCACGCCTTCGCTCTTGTACAGCGCCATCGTCATTTCAGACTGTTTGGCTCGGTCGTCGGCGTGGGCCGCTTGGATCTCTTTGAGCTTCGGCGCGAGCTTCCGCATCCTTTCCATCGAGCGCATCTGCTTGATGGTCAACGGAGCAGTCACCAGACGCACCAGGATCGTCAAGATGATGATCGCGACCCCGTAGTTGGGGATGATCGCGTAGAGGGCCTTCAGGAATGTCGCGAAGAACTTCGTAAGAGGTTCTACCCACGCCCAGCCCAGATCGATCGAATGCACGAGGTCGCCGCCGAAAGCAGTCAAGCGATCCAGTTCTTTCGGACCGATGTATGCCCTGAGCTCGCGAGCATATGAACTGCCAGCGGGGATCTGAACCTCGTCAAAGAACAGCTGTGCGATGCCAGCCTTGCCGGGGTCAATCGCGTCGAGCCAAACACTGGCTTGGTTGGGGTTGTCGGTAACGATCGCAGTCAGGAAGTAGGTGGTCTGCACCGCCGCCCAATCGACCGGTGCGGAAAATTTCGTGTACCGCTCGGCGACTCCGCCGGTGAATGAGTCCAAGAAGCCCGACTGACCGATTGACTGCAGCAACTCGATTTGCGCGCTTCCGTCCTGCATCGCGGCCAGACCGATTTCCGAGAAGTCTGATCCGTCGCGAATGTGCGCAGGAAGGTCGATTCTGAACCGAGGAGCGATCATCTCCGTCGAGTCATTGACCACCTCCATCACGACCCGAAACGAATACGCGTCGCTATCGAACGTGAAGGTTTTCCGAATCGTGATATCCCGTTGCCTCGTTTCGAATACGACTCGGTCTACGTCTCGCTCGACCACTTGAAATACCTGGCGAGACAAATCCCCCAATCCAAGTTCTTCGAATGGTGTCACCATCGAGGTCCGGTTGGGAGCCTCACCGGTAATCAGCTCGACGCGCGGCGATGTTGGATCTGCCGTCTCTCGAAATTCCGCCAACAGCCAGCTGTCGATGCCCGCACCGCGGTTGGTCAGCGTGACCGTGTAAAGCGGCAGTTCGATCTCGATTGTTTCTACCGGGAACTCGTCGATGGGCCGCGAGTCCGTGAGAATTGGGCGAGGCGAGTCTGGCCCTGGCGGAGCGATCGAAGATCGTGAACTTGGAGGCAACGGTTCTCGGGGGGCGGGCGCCCGGTCGGCATACTCGTCGCCGACCGGGTCCAGCTCCATACCTTCCATCCCCGCGGGGGCTGGTTCTTGTGGCGGGGGTGCCGTAAGCAGCATCCATCCCGTCAACACCGCGAAAGATAAGGCAAAAGCGAGAAATAGATTACGGTCCACCGGCACCCCGTTCCGGCACTGGATCGAAGCCGTGCCCCCCGAATGGGTGACAACGGCCAAGCCGACGTAGCGTCAACCACCCGCCTCGGATTGTGCCGTGTTCACGAAGTGCCGCGATCGCATACTCTGAACAAGTTGGGTCAAATCGACACGCTGGGCCCAACCAGGGCGATACGAGAACTTGATAGATCCGAATGATCGCTGCGAGCCCACGGGCGAACGAATGATTGAGAAAACCCGTCGCCGGTTGTGCCTCGTCGATCAATTCACTGTTCCCATTTTGAATTTGCCGATCACCTGATCCAGATCTTCGAACAGATCGCGCGTTTCCAGGTCACGTGACGGTCTTCGTGCGATGACCACAAGCTCCGTCCCTATCGGTAATCGCTGTCTCGAAGCTCGATACCACTCTCGAACTCGACGTTTCACGTGATTTCGAACCACGGCGTTCCCGACACGTTTGCTGACCGTAATTCCAATGCGTCCTGGCCGAGCAGGTTGTGTACCGGATTCATCGACCGCAGCGAAAACCACGAAATTACGTGACGTTCTGCGATCGCCCAGTTTCATCACTCGTGTGAAGCCACTGGAGCGAAGAATTCGGTCCGTCCGCCGAAAGCGGCCGGTCGCCGAAAGCACGATCTACTTGGAGGGGACCGTCGCGGCTAAGCGGCTGCGGCCTTTGGCTCGTCGTCGACTGAGAATTGCTCGTCCGGCTCGAGTCTTCATGCGAGCTCGAAAGCCGTGCACGCGCTTTCGACGAATTCGGCTCGGTTGGTAGGTTCGCTTCATCGGAGCTGCCTTCTGTTCCCGTCTACCGTCGGAATCTCGGTATCAGGTAATGCGGGGGAAATTGCCTTGTTTGAGGCCTTCATTGAGACTTTGGGGCCAATTGGAGCGGATGTAGTCGGATCGTATCTAGCTTTGCCGGGATCAACGAAAGGCCCGGTGAAACTTGAATCGGCCATCAGGCCAATCACCAGCGGCGCGGAAGGTAGCGTCTGAGATAGAAACACACCACCGCAACTCGCACCGCGTGGTAAGATCACGTCGGTGCTACGAACCCAGTCCTCCCGCAGCCTCGAGAGAATCCTCCGTGACCGCGCTTCGCCGAAACATCCAATTGCGACAAAGCGTTTTCCTCAACAAATTCTATGAGTTCAGTCACTTTTGTCGCTTAACCCGAGTACTTACTGTTTCTAAGATCTTAAATCTTAAGAACTAAAGAACGGAAAACTGAATGAAGCTCTCGATCAGCAAGGACGAACTACAGAAGGGCTTGGCCCGCATTCAATCGATCGTAGAAAAGCGTAACACCATGCCGATCCTGGCAAACGTCCTGTTGAATGCGAACGAAAACGAGCTCGAACTCGCCGCAACGGATCTCGAAGTAGGCATCCGGGGTCTGCACCCGGCAGAAGTCGAAACCCCCGGCAGCGTTACGGTCTCCGCAAAAAAGCTCTTTGAAATTGTGCGAGAACTTCCGGATGAACCCGTGCTGATCGAATCGACCGATGATGCGTATCTGCAGATTCGATGTGCACGCGCGAAATTCACACTCGCGGGAAACTCCGCAGAGGAATATCCGACGCTTCCCAGTTTCAGTTCGGAAAAGACATCTCCCGTGCAAGCCATTCTGCTTGCAGAGATGATCGATCGAACCATGTATGCGGCTTCTGCAGACGAAACCCGATACAGCCTCAACGGTGTCTTCTTCGAGTTGAACCCCGATACCGATAAGTCCAGAATGGTTGCCACCGACGGTCACCGACTCGCCATCGTGGAGCGAAACCTCGGCACCAACCTCGAAGCGCTTTCTCAAGGCGTGATCATTCCTCGAAAGGGACTCGCCGAACTGAAGCGGCTGCTCGACGAAGAAGACAGCGACGAATTCGAGATCGGTTTCGAGGGCAATAGTGGTTTGGTGAAAAAGGGTGGTGTCACACTCGTGATGCGCCTGATCGAGGGCGAGTTCCCGAACTACCGTCAAGTAATTCCGAAAGAAACGACGATCCACCTGACGCTGCCCGTGGAAGGTCTTTCGCGAATGTTGCGGCGTGTAGCGCTGCTTTCTGCAGAAAGAAGCCGTGCAGTGAAGCTGGAGCTGTCTGACGGCACACTCGCGTTGTCTTCGAACAATCCGGACTTGGGCGATGCTCACGAAGAAATCGATATCGACTATGCGGGAGAGCCTCTGAGCGTTGCCTTCAACGCTCGATACCTGATGGATGCATTGGCTGCCTGCAAAGCGAAGGAAGTCCGGCTGTCTTTCCGTGACTCGACTTCCCCTGCGCTGATCGTTCCGACCGACGACGACGATACGCAGGCGGTCGTAATGCCCATGCGAGTTTGAGTTGCCGTTAGGAATCGTGGATCCTGAGCCTTTACGCAGACTTAGGCATTCACTATCGTTGGGCCACCCCACAGGTGCGCCGATTCACGGCCACCGAGACGCTCACTCCCAGCACATCTTCTCTGGGTCAGAATCAAGGCTCGCGTGACGACGTACGACGCAAAATCAATCGAGGTCCTCGAGGGCCTGGACCCCGTTCGCAAACGACCGGCCATGTACATCGGGACTACGGGTCCCGATGGACTGCATCATCTGGTCTACGAGGTCGTCGATAATTCCGTAGATGAAGCGGTCGCCGGCTTCTGTACCGAGATCGAAGTCATCATTCATCAAGATTGCAGTGTGACGGTCATCGACAACGGTCGCGGCATCCCCGTCGATTTTCACGAGTCGGAGCAACGTTCGGCTGCAGAAGTCGTGATGACGACACTCCACGCCGGTGGGAAGTTCGACTCCGATACCTACAAGGTGTCCGGTGGATTGCACGGCGTGGGTGTTTCCGTCGTCAACGCATTGTCGAAGCATCTCGAACTCGAGATCCGTCGCGACGGTGAAGTCTGGCGACAAACCTACGCGTGCGGTGAACCCACGGCGCCGATCGAGGCCATCGGGACGACGGAAAAAACGGGTACACGCGTCACGTTTTCGCCGGATCCAGCGATCTTTCAAACAACCACCGAGTACTCGTTCGATGTGTTGTCACAGCGACTGCGCGAACTGTCATTTCTGAATGCGGGGCTGCGCATCCTGATCAGCGACGAGCGGTCCGGCAAGAAACACGATTTCTGTTACGAGGGCGGCATCGTGTCGTTTGTCGAACACCTGGGCCGCGCACGGGCTCCGCTCCACAAGCCGCCGATCTACGTGTCGGGTGAACGAATCATCGAAGGTCTGCACAGCGATATTCCGGTCCAGATCGAAGTCGCGCTCCAATTCAACGAGTCATACAACGAAAGCGTGTTCTCGTTCGCGAACAACATCAACACCGTCGAAGGTGGAACTCACCTCGTCGGGTTCCGAACCGCGCTGACCCGAACCCTCAATCGCTACATGAACCAGAACCAGAGCAAGAAGAACGGAAAGGACGCGACAGAGGGAGTCTCCGGGGACGACACGCGCGAAGGTCTCACAGCGGTCATCTCGGTCAAATTGCCGCAGCCCGAGTTCGAGGGGCAGACCAAGACCAAGCTCGGTACCAGTGAGGTTCGCGGTCTCGTCGAAGGTCTCGTCTACGAAAAGCTCAGTGAATTTCTCGAAGAGAACCCCGCTGTCGCAAAACCGATCATCTCGAAGATCCAGGATGCCGCCCGCGCCCGACTCGCAGCGCGAAAGGCGCGTGATCTCGCCCGCCGCAAGGGCGCCCTTTCCGACCACGCATTGCCCGGCAAGCTCGCCGACTGCTCGGAGCGCGATCCCTCGAAGACCGAGCTGTTCATCGTCGAGGGAGATTCGGCCGGTGGCACGGCCAAGCAGGGTCGATCACGCGAGACCCAGGCGATCCTTCCCATCCGCGGAAAGATCCTCAACGTCGAGCGCGCGCGCCTGGATCGGATGTTGTCGAGTATCGAGATCCAGGCGCTGATCACCGCAATCGGCTGCGGCATCGGGACCGATTTCGACATCACCAAAGCGCGGTACCACAAAGTCATCATCATGACCGACGCCGACGTCGATGGCAGTCACATCCGCACACTGCTGTTGACGTTCTTCTTCCGGCAGATGCGGCAGCTGATCGATCACGGCTACCTGTTCATCGCGCAGCCGCCGCTGTTCAAGGTCAAGAAGGGCCGCAAAGAGCGGTACATCAAAGACGCGCGCGGTCTGGAAGAACATCTGTTGGATCTCGCGTTGGGCGGCATCGAAGTCCGCCCACAAGGAACCGAAGAACCGATCGGCGAACAGGGACTCCGCCGCATGCTCGAATGCGCGAGTTATTACCGGGCGATTCTGCAGCGCGTCGAGCTGCGGCGCCTCGACAGTCGTGTGATCGACGTCGTGATCTGGGGCGGTGCCCCGCGAGAAATAGATCTGACCGACGAGTCCGCGCTGATCGGGACGATCGCACCCGCGCTCGACGCACTGATCGAGACCTACTACCCCGCCACGGACCCGATCCGGTGGATGACCGAGCCCGATCCCGAGCACGGCGGCTTTCGGCTGATCGGCGAGGCGCGAAAGTCCGGCATTCCCTATCAGACCCCGCTCGACACGGACACGATTCGATCCGCCGATTTTCTGCGGCTGGCGGAGCTGGCGGCTGAAATCAACGGCATCGGAACCGGTCCGTTTCGTGTCAACCGAACCGACGAAGCAGAAGGTTCACAGATCGTGAGTCCGATTGCGCTGCTCGAGCACCTGTTGAAGCTCGGTGAGAAGGGGCTGACGATCCAGCGCTACAAGGGCCTCGGAGAGATGAACCCCGACCAGCTCGCCGACACGACGCTCGATGCCGAACACCGCACTCTGCTCCAGGTCCACGCACCCGACGAGGTCGAAGCCGACGAGGCGTTCACGACGCTGATGGGAGACGACGTCGAGCCGAGACGCGAGTTCATCGAAAAGAACGCACTCTATGTGCAAAACCTTGATGTGTAGAGGCACGCATTGAGCGACGATCCGACCGATATCGAACTGCCGCCGCCCGGAGATGGCAACCCACCGGGCGACGCAACCCCGCCCGACAGCCGCTACACGCCCGTCAACATCGAGGACGAGGTTCGCAGTTCGTTTCTCGACTACTCGATGTCGGTCATCATCACGCGCGCGTTGCCCGATGTGCGCGATGGTTTGAAGCCCGTTCACCGTCGGATCCTGTACGCGATGAACCAGGAGGGCTTGCTCTCCAGTCGGAACTACTCGAAATCTGCCGGAGTCGTCGGTGAGGTGCTGAAGCACTACCACCCCCACGGCGACTCGGCGGTTTACGACTCGATGGTCCGGATGGCGCAGGACTTTTCGCTGCGGTATCCGCTCGTCGACGGTCAGGGCAACTTCGGATCGATCGACGGCGATTCGGCCGCCGCCTATCGCTACACCGAAGCGCGCCTGCATCCGCTCGCCGAAGAGATGCTCCGCGACATCGATCGTGAGACGGTGGATTTCCAGCCGAACTTCGACGAAACGGTCAGCGAGCCGGTCGTGCTCCCCAGCCGCTTTCCGAATCTGTTGGCCAACGGTTCGACTGGGATCGCGGTCGGCATGGCGACGAATGTCCCGCCCCACAATCTTCGCGAACTTTCGGCTGCGCTGGTTCTGGTCGCTCGAAACCCCGATTGCACACTCGACGACCTTCTCGCGGTGATGCCGGGTCCGGATTTCCCCACCGGCGCAATGATCTGCGGCAGCGAGGGAATACGCTCTGCGTTCGCGACCGGACGCGGGCTTCTGATCGTTCGTGCACGGGCGAGCTTCGAAACCACCAAGCGCGGTCCGCGGATCATCATCACCGAAATCCCGTACCAGGTGAACAAGTCGTCACTGCTCGAGCGAATCGCCGATCTGGTTCGCGCCGGAAAGATCGACGGCGTGACAGACTTGCGAGACGAATCGAATCGCGAGGGAATGCGGATCGTCATCGAGCTGCGCCGCGACGCGCAGGACGATGTCGTGTTGAACCAGCTCTACAAGCAGACCCCGCTCCAGTCGACGTTCGGCGTGAATCTGCTCGCGCTCGTCAACGGCCGACCGGTGTTGTTGTCGGTCAAAGAAGCGCTTGGCCATTTCATCGACTTCCGGAAGGAAGTCATCGTGCGGCGCGCGACTTACGATCTGGCACAGGCTGAATCGAGAGCGCACCTTCTCGAAGGCTTCGCGATCGCGCTCGACAACCTCGATGAGGTGATCTCGATCATCCGCGGATCGCAGTCCACCGCCGAGGCGCGCACGGAGTTGATGACGCGCTTCTCGCTCAGTGAGCGACAGACCAACGCGATTCTCGAAATGCGGTTGCGATCGCTCACGGCTCTGGAGCGACAGCGGGTACTCGACGAACTGGAGGAAGTCCGCGCAAAGATCGCGGATTTGAAGGATCTGTTGGCCAGCGACAGCCGCATTCTCGACCTGGTGATCGAAGAGGTCGAAGCAATCGCCGAGCGTTTCGGCGACGACCGTCGGACCGAGTTGGTGGGTGCCGTCGAGGGGATCAGCACCGAAGACCTCATCGTCGAAGAAGACATGGTCGTCACCGTGTCGAACAGCGGCTACATCAAGCGCAATCCGCTGACTCAGTACCGCGCGCAGCGCCGCGGCGGCAAGGGCGTCAAGGGGATGGACGCCAAGGATGCGGACTTCGTCGAGCGGCTCTTCGTGGCGTCGACGCACGCCTACATCCTGTTCTTCACGACGCGCGGTCGCGTCCACTGGCTGAAGGTTCACGAGCTGCCGCAGCTCGGGCGAGCGGCGCGTGGGCGCGCACTTTCCAACGTGCTGCAACTTGCAGAAAACGAGCGGGTCCAGGCGACACTTCCCATCCGCAGCTTCGACGAGGTGAGTGAGGACTTCGTCATCATGTGCACACGGGCGGGTGTCATCAAGAAGACTCCGCTGAGCGCGTTTTCGAATCCGCGGCGCGGTGGGATCATCTCGATCAACCTGGCCGAGACCGACGAGCTGATCGCGGTGTGTCGTACCAACGGCTCGCAAGAAGTCCTGATCGCCAGTTCGCAGGGCAAGTCGATCCGCTTCCCGGAAGACCAGGTCCGCGCCATGGGCCGGACGGCAGCCGGTGTTCGCGGCATGACGCTCGGTGGGGACGACCGAGTTGTCGGAATGGAGATTCTGTCGCCGGGCGCGACGATCCTGACCGTGACCGAAGGCGGCTACGGCAAGCGCACGCCGCTCGACGACTACCGACTGCAACGCCGCGGAGGTCGAGGCGTGATCACGATCCGCACGACCGAGCGCAACGGCAGGGTGGTACGGGTCGCGCAGGTCGTCCTGGAAGACGAGGTGATGTTGATTACCGACGGCGGCAAGGTGCTGCGCTGCCCGGTCAGTGGAATCTCGCAGATGGGCCGGGCGACCCAAGGTGTCCGGGTGATGGACTTGAGCAGCGGCGAGAAACTGGTGTCGATGGCACGGGTGGCGGAAAGTGACATCGAGACGGTCGTGGCTCCGAATTCACCCGAGCCCGCGGCGGCAAGCAGCGAGCCCGCGCCGGATTCGCCGCCTGAAGACGAGTCGAGCGAATAGCGCGAATCGTCCAATGGAGGGTTCGTGAAGACCGAGCGCTCGAAACAACTCTTTGCCCGCGCCAAGCGGGTGATCCCCGGTGGCGTCAACAGTCCTGTGCGGGCGTTCGGATCCGTTGGCGGCGTCCCGCGGTTCATCGAACGGGGCAAGGGCTGCCGGGTCTGGGACGTAGATGGAAACGAGTACATCGATTTCGTCGGCTCCTGGGGCCCACTGATCGCCGGGCACGCCAATCCCGCGATTTTGAAGGCCGTCCGGTCAGCGATGTCGAAGGGCACGAGCTTTGGGGCGCCCACCGAGCTCGAGATTTCGCTCGCCGAGACGATCCGGGATGCAGTGCCGAGCATCCAGAAGCTCCGGATGGTCAGCTCGGGGACCGAAGCGACGATGAGTGCGCTTCGGCTGGCGCGGGCAGCGACCGGGCGCGACCGGGTGCTGAAGTTCGAGGGTTGCTACCACGGTCATGTCGACGCGCTGTTGCTCGGTGCCGGCAGCGGCGTGGCGACGCTCGGGATCCCCGGCTCTCCGGGCGTACCGAGCAGCTATGCGAACCTCACCATCCAGGCCCCCTATAACGATATCGAGGCCGTGCGGTCGGCGTTCCAGAAGTGGGGCGAGCAGATCGCCTGCATCATCGTCGAGCCCATGGCGGGAAACATGGGCTTCGTGCCCCCGGTCGCGGGTTTTCTCGAGGCCCTTCGCGCTTGCTGCGATGAGTATGGTGCGTTGCTGATATTCGATGAGGTCATCACCGGGTTTCGCCTGGGTTGGGGTGGTGCGCAAAAGCATTTCGGTGTGAAACCGGACCTGACCTGCCTCGGAAAAGTGGTGGGTGGGGGCCTGCCGGCAGCTGCCTACGGGGGTCGCGGAGATTTGATGGGGCAGATTGCGCCAGAGGGCCCCGTCTACCAGGCCGGTACGTTGTCTGGGAACCCGCTGGCGATGGCGGCCGGGCTGGCGACGCTCGAACTGCTCGCAAAGCCGGGTGCTTACGAGCAGCTCGGAGCCGTATCGGCGCGGATTACCAGCGGTCTCGAACAGCTTGCGGTCGAGATCGGGGTGCCCTTGTGCACTGCGTCGGCTGGGGGAATTTTCGGATTCTTCTTTCACGAGGGGCCGGTGACGAATTTCACCGAGGCTGCGGACGCCCATCCGGCTCGCTTCAAACGGTTTTTTTCGAGCATGCTCGAACAGGGGATCTATCTGGCTCCCTCGCCGTATGAGTGCGGGTTTGCATCCCTCGCACACCGACCTCGCGATCTGAATCGCACGCTCGAAGCCGCCCAGGTGGCGCTAGAAAAAGCCGCCAGAGTGCGTTGAGAGGGCTCCGGGCGTCGGCTAGCATGCGCGCCGTCGCCTTGGTGTTCTGGACGCAGTCAATCGTTGCGCACCAGACGTTCTGCACCAGTTAGAGAAGGCATGTCGCGTCCGGTATTGCAGCTTCAGTCGTTCGCAGGTGAAATGCGTTGACGGACCGACCCGACTCAGACGGCTCATCACAGGAATCTTCAGGAGACTCTTCGCAGGGGAAGCCAACAGAAAAGGATTTCGAGACCCGCAGACAGGGTGCTGTGTACCAGGGTGCGTCCGAAGCGGTCATCGCGATTCTGGTCGCTGCCCTCTTCGGTTACTGGATCGACGGGTACTTCGAAACGTCCCCTGTATTCCTACTGATCGGATTCGCGATTGGATTCGCTTCCTTTACGATCCGGTTGGTCCGACTCGGTCGCTGGGTAGAGGGACAAGGATCGGGTGAGGATTCGAATCCGAGTGGCGGCGATTCGGACCAGAGCCATCAGAATCGCGACGATCGAGACCGAGACCGAGACATAGGCGACGAATCGCAAAACGAGAACGAAAGATGAAGATCGACCCTTTTGAACGCATGAATCTGGTGATCTCCGCAGGCGCGGTGGCGACCTCCTATGCGGTGGCGTCCTCCTCGTTCACCGCAGGGCTCGCCATCGGCGCTGCGATGGAGGCGGCGAATTTTCACGCGATGCGCCGATCCGCCCAGTTCCTGTTCTGGGGTGTGCTTCCGAACCAGCGCGCCTGGGGTGCGGTGTTCGCGATGCGCTTTGGTCTGCTCGCCGTCGGGATTGCCGCTGCGCTCTATTTCGGAACGAATGCGGCTGGATTGCTCGTTGGCCTATCACTCATCATGCCGGCTGCGATCATCGAGGCCTGGAGAACGCGTCCCCCGGTAATCGAAGGGGCAGAGCCCCTCGATCCCGAGGATCCGGCGTGGAAAGACTGGAACCCCTGGCTGGCGCGAGAAATCGCGCAGCCTGAAGACTCCGACGAGGAGAGCTGGTGAACATCTATACACCGCTCGACGGCACCATTCCGTGGGTGATCCAAGCGGCGATTCTGGCCGGTCTGCTGATGCTGACCGGTGGTCTGCTGGTGCGAAGCAGAGTGTCTGGAGAAGGTGCCGGGGTGTTGCCCGACGAGGGCGTCACTGTTCGCAACGTCATCGAAGTCCTGGTCGAGATGTTGGCGAATCTCGCTCAGGATCGGATCGGCGCAGAATGGCGAAAGTTCTTTCCGATCGTCGGGACGATGTTCCTGTTCATTCTGGTGTCGAACCTGATCGGTCTGATTCCCGGAATAGAAGGTGCGACATCGGACGCCAACACCACCTGGGCCTGGGCGATCATTTCGTGGGTCGTCTACACCTGGGTGGGTATCGCGAAGCACAAGCAGAAGTACCTGGTGAAGTTCCTCGGGCCGAGTTTCTTCGAGAAGGAGATGTTCGGACGCACCATCCACTTCCGGTTGTTGGCGCCGATCATGCTGGCGATCGAGCTTCCGCTCGATATCGCGCGCATCCTGACGCTGGCCGTACGGCTGCTCGCCAACATGTTCGCCGACCACACCGTGATCGCGGTGTGGATCGGTCTCGTTCCGATCGGCGTGCCGGCCATCTTCATGGGGCTCGGGTTGATCGTTTCGTTTCTGCAGGCGTTCATTTTCGCACTTCTGACAATGATCTACATCGGGTTGGCGCTCGAGGATCCCCACTAGTTCAAGAACACAAGTTTCGACAACACAAATCGACGCAACACGAAAGACAACTCTTACAACCAAGTACAACCAAGGAGACAGGCGTGATTCGCAAACTCGGAAAGATTGCACTCTGGGCACTCGTATTCATCGCAGTACCGCTGGTGGCCAGTGCCGAAACTGGAAGTGGCGACAGCAGCTGGGGATACGCGTTGGGCGCAGGCCTCGCGATCGGCCTCGCGGGTCTCGGATGCGGGATCGGCCAGGGCCTCACCGCGGGCAACACGACCGCGGGCATCGCACGAAACCCCGGCGCAGCCGGCGCGATGTTCACCAACTTCATCCTCGGCATGGTGCTGATCGAGTCCATCGCGATTTACGGCCTCGTCATTGCCTTCATGCTGCAGGGGAAGATCGGCTGATCCGGAGACCTGTTTGGGTGGTTTCGGAGCGCGGAGCAAGGCACAGCCTTCTCCGCGCTCCCGCTACCACTTCTCTCTGGCGTCGCTCTCTGTGATGTTTCGCCCCCGATGTTTCGCCCTCGATGTTTCGCCCTCGATGTTTCGCCCTGATGGAGAGCCGTCGGGCAAGAACTCGACGCGGAACTCACCCCGTACAATTTCCGCGCCGAACCCATTGTCCTCACCCGACGACTCCGGTTCCGCCGAACCCCCGGTCCCATGAAGGGGTTGTGGCGGCTTGCCGGAAGGCGACGAATCGACTCCCGACGCTCTCGGATAGAGCAAGTGGCGTGCCCAACCGGGATTCGTTGCGCGTACCGAAAATTGTGGAGTCGGTTCGCGTAGTTGCGGCATTCCAACGTTCGCGTGAGTAGCCCGATTGTGAACTCCGGTGGCTGACACTCCGGTGAACCGCGGTCGCTTGATCGCGTTCGAGGGCATCGACGGCTGCGGGAAGAGCACGCAACTCGAGCGCTTCGCGAACAACGCAACGAACGCTGGTCACGACGTCGTCGTCACCGGTGAGCCGACCACGGGCCCGACGGGTCGCCGCATCCGCGAGATGGCCCGGTCGGGAACCGCGCTGTCGCCGACCGAAGAACTGCGCTGGTTCATCGAGGATCGTCGGGTCCACGTTCGTGAGGTCATCGAGCCCGCGCTGGCTGCGGGTCGATGGGTGGTGACCGATCGCTACTTCCTTTCCACGGTCGCCTACCAGGGCGCGCGAGGTCTGGACTTCGAGCAGATCCTGGCCGACAGCGAATCCGAGTTCCCGCTGCCCGATCTCGTGGTGCTACTCGAAATCGATCCATCGGTGGCATTGGAACGGATTCGAAGCCGCGGCGGCGTGATCGAAGCGGTCTTCGAACAGAAGGAGTTCCTCGAGGCGGTCGCCGAGGTGTTTCGCGCGATCGATCGGTCGTACATCGAGCGCATCCACGCAGACGCCACTGCAGAGGCGCTCGAAGCAGAGATCTTCGATCGGGTGATGGCGCGATTCGGTCCAACGGTCGGGTAGCCTGCGCGGTAAGCTACAGCGCAGACTTTCGAACCCAGGAGACCCCCGATGTCAAAGTCACAGCCTACAGATCCCGACAAGCTGAAGGACTACGCGAAGCTCGTCTTCGGTGCGCTCGGCGGAGCGATGACCTCAGCGCTGATCGGACTCGGCGATCGGCTTGGGCTGTTCGAGGCGATGGCGGAAGCGGGTCCCCTGACCAGCCAGCAGCTCGCTGACAAGACCGATCTCGACGAGCGCTGGATCCGCGAGTGGCTCTACCAGCAGGGTGCGGCGGGTGTGCTCGACTACTGTGGCGACGGCCGCTTCGAACTCTCCCCCGAAGGTGTGGCGGTCTTGTCGGACGAGAGCCATCCCGCGTTCGGCGCCGGGTTCTTCACCCAGCTTCCCGGCCAGCTGGCGGTGACGGAGCGACTTCCCGAAGCGTTCAAGACCGGCTTGGGACTTCCCTACGACGCGCTCGGACCGGAAGGCGCACGCGGTATCGAGCGAGGGTTGGCGCCGTGGTTTCGCGCGCTGCTGGTTCCACGCGCTCTGCCGCAGGTCAACGGGATCGTCGACAGGCTCAAGTCGGGCGTACAGGTCGCCGACGTCGGCTGCGGGGCGGGTGTCGCGCTGCTGGAAATGGCGAAAGCCTTCCCGGCTTCCGAGTTCCACGGCTACGAGCTTTCGACACACGCACTCGGCCGTGCCGAGCAGAATCGAGCCGAGGCCGGTGTATCGAACGCGCACTTCCACAACGTCGAGACGGAACCGCTGCCCGCAGATGGCCGCTTCGCGTTCGTTACGACATTCGACTGCCTGCACGACATGACGCGCCCCGATCAGGCGATGACACAGATCCGAAAAGCGATCGCCGCCGATGGGACCTGGCTGATCGCCGATATCAAGGCCAAGGCGAGCTACGAAGAGAACGTCGAAAAAAATCCGATGGCAGCGATGATGTACGGCAGCTCGGTACTCACCTGCATGTCGTCGGCATTGTCGGAACCCGATGGGCTCGGCCTGGGGACTCTCGGTTTTCACCCAGCGCTGGCCGAAGAAATGGTTCGCGCGGCGGGATTCCGCGAGTTCGAGGAACTGGATCTGGGCCATCCCGTCAACGCGTTCTACGTAGCGCGCCCCTGACACGTTCCCCGTTAAAAGTGGGAAGTTGCAGTCAGCGTTTCTGCAACACACCCTCGAGCGCGTGACCGGTATGGCTGTCTGGATGGGCGGCTACCGCCTCTGGTGTGCCTTCGACGACGATGTGGCCACCCGCGTCGCCACCCTCGGGACCCAGGTCGATCACATGGTCGGCTGTCTTGATGACGTCGGGGTGGTGCTCGATGACGATGACCGAATTGCCGCGTTCGACGAGTTGGTCGAGCACGCGTAAGAGCTGTTCGACATCGGCGAAGTGCAGCCCCGTCGTCGGTTCGTCGAACAAGTACAGGGTGCGGCCCGTGTCGCTTCGCGCGAGCTCCTTCGCGAGCTTGACGCGCTGCGCTTCTCCGCCCGAAAGCGTCGTGGCCGGTTGCCCGACCTGCAGGTAACCCAGCCCGACATCCACGAGTGTTTGCAGAGGCCGGCGTACGGAGGGAACGTTCTGAGCGAACTCGAGCGCTTCCTCGACGGTCATTTCCAACACATCCGCGATGCTCTTGTCTTTGTAGAGGATCTCGAGCGTTTCGCGGTTGTAGCGCCGGCCGCTGCAGACTTCGCAGCGGACGAACAGGTCGGGCATGAAGTGCATCTCGACACGCAGCAGGCCGTCGCCCCGACAGGACTCGCAGCGGCCGCCCTTCACGTTGAACGAAAAGCGGCCCGGCGTATAACCGCGGACTCGGGCTTCCGGCACCTGGCTGAACAGACCGCGGATTCCGCCGAGGGCGCCGGTGTAGGTGGCCGGGTTGCTTCGCGGCGTTCGACCGATCGGGGACTGGTTGACGTCGATTACCTTGTCGATGTGGCGAAGACCGGCGAAGCGATCGAATCGCCCGGGCGGCGTGAGTGCGTTGTGGAGGCGCCCCGCCAGTGCGCGAAACACGGTGTCCTTCATCAGAGTCGACTTTCCCGAACCGGAAACCCCCGTCACGACGACGAACAGCCCGAGCGGAATCTCAACGGTCAGGTTCTTCAGGTTGTGTTCGCGACAGTTTTCGAAGATCAACGCCCGGTCGGTGGGGGGTCGACGCTTTTCGGGGATGGGAATCGCTCGGCGACCGGACAGATACGCACCCGTGATCGAACCTTCGTCGGATCGAATCTGATCGGGCGAACCGACTGCGACGATCGAACCGCCGTGAATCCCCGCTCCTGGACCGATGTCGATGACGAGGTCGGCGGCGTCGATCGTGGCCTGGTCGTGCTCGACGACGAGCACGCAGTTGCCACCGTCGCGCAGCCGCAGCAGGCTTTCGATCAGGCGGTCGTTGTCGCGCGGATGCAGGCCGATCGAGGGTTCATCGAGGATGTACAGCACTCCCATCAAGCTCGAACCGACTTGCGTCGCCAATCGAATGCGTTGGCCTTCACCGCCCGAAAGCGTCGAGCTGCGCCGATCGAGCGTCAAATAGCCGAGGCCGACATCGCTCAGGAAGCGCAGACGATCCCGAATCTCGGCGACGATTCGGTCGGCGATCGTGCGCTCGGTCGCGGTCAACGAGAGTGATTCGATGAAGTCCCTGGCCCGCTCGACCGAGAGCTTCGTCAACTCCGAAATCGGATTGCCCGCGACGAGTACACTGCGCGGCTCGATCCGAAGCCGCGTGCCCTCGCACGCCGCGCAGGTCCTTGCCGTCTGGTAGCGCGCGAGGTTCTCTCGCTCGCTGCCGGGGGCTCCCGCTTCGCGCCGTTCGAGCTCACCGACGACTCCGTCCCAGTGCCGCTTGGCCGTTTTTCTGCCGCTCTTCTCGGTGCTCTCGGTGCTCTCGGTGCTGCGAGTGTTGCGAGAGCCGAGAGAGAACGAGATTTCTTCCTTGCCGAGACCCAACAAGATTCCCTTGCGTGCGCGTTTCGGCAGGTCTCGCCAAGGGGTGTCCGGATCGATCTCGAAGTGTTCGACCAGCGTGGCGGCGAGCTGGCGGTAGTAGCGCGGGACGCTCTTGCCGGCCCACGGTGCGATGGCTCCCTGCGCGATCGACAGCGACTCGTCGGGCACGATCAACGCAGGGTCGAACGCGTCGGTCGTGCCCAGTCCACCACACGGTTCGCACGCGCCGTGCGGGCTGTTGAACGAAAACATCCGAGGAGAGATCTCCGGATACGACACACCACAGTCGACACAGGCGTTGTGTTGCGAAAGCAGCAATTCCGATTCACCCGGGCCGATATCGAGTGTCACGAGCCCATCGCTCAGGCGCAGCGCGGTCTCGATCGATTCGACGATCCGACCGCGCGCCGATGGTTTCGCGACCAGTCGGTCGACAACGACGTCGATGTCGTGCCTCGATTGTCTCGAGAGCGCGATTTCGTCCCCGAGTTCGATCGTCTCGCCGTCGATCCGCACCCGAACGAAACCCTGGCGAGCGAAATCACGCAGTTCCTTCTTGTACGCGCCCTTGCGGCCCCGAATCACCGGTGCGAGCACCTGCAGTCGCGTGGTTTCTCCCATCGCGAGCACGCGGTCGGTCATCTGCGACACGGTCTGGCTCGAAATCGGGTTGCCGCACTGGTAGCAGTGGGGCTGGCCGATTCGGGCATAGAGGAGCCGCAGGTAGTCGTAGATCTCGGTCGCCGTCCCGACCGTAGAGCGCGGGCCACCACCCACTTTCTGCTGTTCGATCGCGACCGCGGGCGACAAGCCGTCGATCGAGTCGACGTCTGGCTTGCTGAGCTGGTCGAGAAACTGGCGCGCGTA
>JAJDAM010000108.1 GCA_029261905.1 Deltaproteobacteria bacterium | reverse complement strand
TGGACGTCCAGATGGGGCTCGGAACCGAGCGGCCGATGATTCCCCAACAGATCGACCCACCGGTCCAGACCGCCTACCGCAGGATTCTCGATCCACAGTTCTCGCGCCGGAGAATGCAGCTGATCGAGCCCGCGGTGCGAGCGCACGCGCGCCAACTCATCGATGTATTCGCGAACGATGGAGAATGCGAGTTCAACTCGGCGTTTGCGATCCCGCTACCGTGTACGGCGTTTCTCGGCTTGATGGGATTGCCCATCGAGGAGTTGGGGCTCTTCCTCGAGCTGAAGGACGGCATCATTCGGCCGCAGAACCAGACCGACGATCCAGAAGAGGCGAGCCGAATTCGAGCGAAGACAGGGAAGCGAATCTACGCGTACTTCGAAGAACTGATCGAAGTACGCCGCTCGATTCCTGGTGACGATCTGATCAGTCATCTCGTCGAGGTCGAATTCGAGCATCGAAAGCTCTCGGTCAACGAAATACTCGACATCAGTTTCCTGCTGCTGCTCGGTGGACTCGACACCGTCACCGCATCACTTGGGTGCTGTGTCGCGTTCTTCGCGAACCATCCCGATCACCGCGAGAAACTCATCGCGGACCCGTCGCTGATTCCGGCCGCGCTAGAAGAACTCCTGCGCTGGGAGACACCGGTCACCGTCGTTCCCCGTGTCGCCAAGCGCGACGTCGAACTTCGCGGGGTCACCATCCAGAAAGGCCAGCTCGTATCGCTGGTGTTGGGCGCTTCGAACATCGACGATGAGGAATTCGAATCCGCGGAGACCGTCGACTTCCACCGCGAACGGAACCGGCATCTCGCGTTCGGCGCCGGCCCTCATCGGTGCCTGGGCTCACACCTCGCGCGCATGGAACTTCGGGTCGGATTGGAAGAGTTTCACAATCGGATTTCCGATTACCAGATCAAGCCCGGCGAGGTGCCGCGATACAGCCCGGGGATCCGAGAGGTGCAGTACCTCCCGCTGGTCTGGGAGAGCCGTTGAGAATCCGGCTGAATCAGAGCGCTTGTGTCGGTCACGGACGCTGCTACGAACTCGCCCCCGAGCTGTTTTCGGATGACGAGCACGGGCATTGTGTGATCGAAGTGGCGTTGGTTCCCGAGGGCATGGAGGGGCAGGCAAGACGCGGCGAAGCGAACTGCCCCGAGGGTGCCATCGAGATCGACGAAGACTGATCGACCGGGCCCGTACCCGGCCGCGAGGCCGAACAACGCGCGCTGGGAATCAGTCACCGGGCGCGAGGCTGGCCCCCTGTGCCACGACGAAAGTAGGGTCGACCTTCAACAGGCCTTCCTGACCGAAATACGCGCTGACGCCGGATTGCACCAACGGGAGCATCGTAGTCCCGCCAGCCAGGATCACCGTATCGATATCCGGTGCGTGGAGTTCTGCACGCGTCAACGCCTCGTCGCAGGTTACGAACGTGCGTCGAACCAGGTTCTCGCACAGCTGCCCCAGGATCCGCCGTGAGACCGTCACACCTTCGCCCGCTGCAGGGCACTCGGGATCGACTTGTGAGAGTTCGATCGTGGCCTCGTCGTTGTGTGAAAGCGAGATCTTCGCCTCCTCGCAGCGGGCGACCAGCCGGTCGCGAATCTCGCTGTAGTTGGTGAGATCCCAGTTGTGTTTTTCGAGTACATAGCGAGTCACCCAGGCGGCCAGGCTCTCGTCGATGTCATCGCCACCGAGAAACAGATCGCTTGCATGCGCGACCAGCTTGGGCACTTCCGCGTTGCAGTCCAGAACGGCGCAATCGAAGGTCCCACCACCCAGGTCATACACCAGTACTTTTCCCAACTCGATATCGAGTGCGCGGTACGCATAGATGGCGGCGGTCGACTCAGAGACCAGATGAGTGTTCGATATCCCGGCAAGCAACGCGGCCTGAGCGGTGGCATCGCGTTGCGCCGTGCCGAACATGGCCGGAATGGTCACACGAACACGCGTCGATGACGTGCGCGGCTCGATCCATCGCGAGATTTCGGCCAGCACATTCGCTGCGATATCCGTCGGCGAGAAGTTGCCGCTGCGAGTCTCGAACAGCGGGCTCCCGTCCTCTCCTTCGATCAACGAAAAGCGATAGCGCTCGCGAAAGTTGGCCGTCGTCGAATCCTGGAAGCGTCGCCCGATGATACGCTTCGACGACCAGATCGTGTTCTCGAAATCGATCGCTCGCCGGCGCCGTGCGGAACTGCCGACCATCGTGTGGCCATTGGGCAAGAACGCGACGACCGACGGAAGGGTACGGGCTCCGTCGTCAGCGACGGATATTGCCTGGCCTGAAACGGCAGCCACAGTGTTGCTCGTTCCGAGATCGATGCCAATGACATCGGGCACGCTCTTTCCAACTAACTCCATTCGGATCCGTCCTTTGCCGGTGCCCTTCGGTCCCGATCTGGCTGGCTCAAAAACTCGACCAGACGTTCCCGCGCGGTGTCGTTCATGTCTTCGATTGCGAGGTCGTAGTGGAGCCGAGCTCGGTCTCTGACGCGTCGGACAACGCAGTTGAGAGTCACCACCGGATTGGTGCGCGGCTGCTGTCCCGGGAAAACGACGCTGAGCAGCACCGCAGCCCCGGTCACCTGTTCGCGATGCGACTCCAGAAGCATCGACTCGCAGCCGAGTTCCAGAATGTTGCCGAAACACTTCGTGGTGATGGTACCGACGGAATCGATCGCCTTGATCGTTGCCAACAGCTCCAGGCCGCGACGCGTCGCAGGCAATCTGGATGTCTCCGACATTGGCCTTTCCATCCCGTAATGCAGCAGATCCCGTGGTTTTCGAGGGCTTTCTACTCATCGGCCTTAGGGAATTCATAATGAGCGGTTTGGGACCGGCGCCGCAGCAATGGCGGTCTTTTCGATTTCGTGCTGCGCCAACGCTCCTGGTGCCCCGCGGACGTCGAGCCACAGTGCAGAATTCCAGCCTGATCACCACTTCCCCCCGCGGCCGCGAGCGACAGCGGGTCGTGTATCAGGAGGGAAGCCCTGATCAGCCCTCCAGAAACGAGTGGATCGCGACGAATTCAGTTGGCCAACGGAACGTGCCGTCACCGGGCCCCAGCGCCGCGACTCCGCGGATCGCGTCGAGATTCACCGCACCGTAGATGTGCGGAAACTCGTCCGCAGTATCGAGATGCCCCGTTCCGCCCGCTTCGATGGGAGCCGCCGCCTCGAATCGCCAACTTGCAGTCAA
>JAJDAM010000107.1 GCA_029261905.1 Deltaproteobacteria bacterium | reverse complement strand
TGCAGATCGAGAAACTGGACGCGAAGGAACCGGCAGTGCGTGTCCAGCCGACGGCGTGAAACCCGGCGGCCGAGGACCCACACGACGCCAGTCCAAACGTATGCGCCCCGGAACCTTTCGGTTCCGGGGCGTCAAAGTCCGCAGTCTCACCCCCCCCTGGTTTGACTGGGACATCCCTAGTAGCGGCATTCGCTGCGGATCCTTGAGCCAATATTGCCGGCCGGAGAAACTTTTCTTCCGGTGTGCTGCGCGCTCCTGATGCGGCTCGACGAGCGGAATCTGGGGCGCTACCTCGTGGGATTGGGGCTCATTGCCCACGAAAACAAACTCGAAGTTCGAACCGCTGGGGATGGAAACATCAATTGGGTCCGATTGGCGGTCGCTACCGACATCGGCCGCAGTTGGGTGGTGAAACAGGCGCGATCCTCCCTGGAAGCCTTCCCGGAGTACCGCGCACCGATCGAACGGATCGGCTTCGAAGCCGGCTATTTCGATCGGGTAGAGCGATTCGACGACGACCGGGTCTGCCCGCGCATCGCGCATTTCGACGCTGGAAATGCGGTCCTCGTGCTGGAGGACCTGTCGGATTGTACTCGCATGGACCGGCTCCTTCGATCCGCGCAGGACGTATCCGAAGCCGCCGTCAAGATCGCGGCATTCCTGGCACGGGTTCACGAGGGCACGTCGGGCGGAGATCTATCGCAGCACTTCCGGAACGACGAGATGCGTGGGATCCACGGCGATCACATCTTCTTGCTTCCCTACCGCGACAACGACTTCCCGCTATCGCCGGCGATCACCGAGATTGCAGCGACGGTCCGAGGCAACTCGAACCTGGTCTCGATCATCGATGCGGCCTATCGACGCTACCTCGAGCCCAACGGCGCGTTGGTTCACGCCGACGTTCAACCCACCAACATTCTGATCGGGACTGACGGACCGAAGCTCCTCGACGCCGAGATCGCGCATGTTGGAGATCCGGCCTTCGACATCGCGATATTGCTCGCCCACCTGCGCCTGGCGTCGATCGCAGTGGGAGCCGATTCCCATATCCAGCCTGTCTGGGAAAGCTATGCGAACGCGTTCACTAAGAAGAAAGCGCCTTTGTTTCGCGATGTTGCGCGCTATGCCGGAATCGAAATGTTGCGCCGAACGCTTGGCGCCGCACGCGCGCCCGGAGTCGAGCGCGATGAGTGCGCGCGCCGGGTAATCGAGGTCGGAATCGGGTTGGTTGAAGATCCGCCCGATTCTCCCATCTAGCAGGCCAGAACGCCGCTGATCTCCCGACCTACTCGACCTCTTCTTCCTTGGGCTGATCGAGTTCCAACTCGTCTCGAGCAAGATCGGTGGCCCACTCGATGCGGCTGTAGTCGAAGCTGCGCTGCGGGAGCACGTTGAACTTTACGATCCGAAAGAACGGCGACAGATCGAAGTCGCGGGGAGTCAGTACGGTCGCGTGTCGACGACGATACAAGCCCGAGTAGGGTGCGGGCGGTTTGCGGGCGACCAGCGACCACAGCGATCGACGCTCGGTCGAGGAGCCGAGCAGCGCATCGTCGGGGTAGGTCACCGTCGGCTGCACGGGGAATCCGATCTTGTGAAATAGACGTCCGAGCAGACTCGTGCAGATCACTTGGCTCGAAACCCCACTGCCGAGCCGCAGGATCTCTTCGCGATGGCGTCCGGGCAGAATCGACACCACGATCAGGTGAACCGCCAGGTCGAGGATGTTTCGCACGTCGTACCGCAACCCGATCGACTCGATCGCATCGGCCATGATGATCTTCAAGTGCTCGCCCCGCAGTCGGTGCGGACGGCAGATGCGAATATTGACATCGATGTACTTGACCAGCGGCGAGACCACCACTCCTTCGGTGAGTGCTTCGACGATCAGATGCCCCGCCTGGTCACCGAACATCTCGATGGCTCGGCGTTTCGTCTCCTCGTCTCCCCGCAGCAGTTCGTCGCCGATGTAGAGCACGGCATGAGACCAGGAACTCTGGGTCAGATATTTGATCACGGCGGAAACCCGCTGATCTCCCTCGACCAGCAGCACATCGCCTTTTTGAACGGCTGATTTCAATAGTTCACCGTCATTGCGGCATCGAAGCTCGTAGTGGGAAAGCGGCTGTGCGAGATAACGCGAGAGCAGCGTGGTCAGCCGAGTGCGAAAACTCAAATCGACACCTGATCCAGTGTGCAGACATTCACAGCGAAAGTTCCCGTTCGGTCCATTGGTCTTTACACAGCCCGAAGGCTCGCGGAAGATTCCGGATATGCCTCTAGCTTCGTCTTCCGCGACAACCGGCGATGGCAAGAAAATCGGACGCCCAATCGTTCGTACGGCACTGTGGCTCCTACTCGGTGGCTGGTTCGGTGGATATTTGTTGTTCGGGGCGGTCATCGCACCGACCGCTTTTTCGGTTCTGCCCACATCCCAGATCGCGGGAACGTTGGTCGGTCCTGTTCTCGCGAAACTTCACCTGTACGGCATCGCAGCCGGAATTCTCCTTTCGGTTGTTTCGGGCCTTCTGGGTCGTCACTGGGTCCTGGCGATATTCCCTCTGGTTCTGAGCGCGCTCTGCTTCTACAACCATTTCGGCGTTTCGGCCGAGTTGGCTGAGATTCGGAATTTGACCTTCGGCCCCGAGGGGAGTGCAGAACTGGCGGCGCGGTTCGGCTTCCTTCACCGAGTCTCGGTGGGCATTTTCATCGCTGTGGGGATCGCCGTCACGGGACTGGTCGCGCTGCACGCGCGTGAAGACGCCCGGTCGGTCGCATCTGGGTAGGACCGGAACCCCCGAATGGAATCGATCAAGTGCCCGCGAACCGACGGCACTTTTTCGTAGCCGATTGCTAGTCGCTGTTGTATCCTATCGCGCATTCGCTGAAAACATCTTTAAATTCAGCCACTTAGAGCACTCTTCGAGACATCTGAAACAGCCGCAATTGACGCGAACTTGGCGATTTTCGGGTTCCCACGCAGGTGATCCCTTACTTGTCGGCGAAGTTGTCGGCTTATTTGTTGCGTGAAAGTGACTGATCGGGAACCGCCTCGCCAATTCTGATCGGGGTCTTCCGAGAGCGCTGGAGCGCTGGAGAGACAAAGGACACGGGCACGATGGACGTCAAGATCAAGGTAACTTTGAATTTCAGCGTGTCCGACTCCAGCTTGGAAGACGCTCTGGCTGAGTACGACGAGCTGACGGTCGAAGGTTTGATCAAAGAGATCATGGACAAGTCCGTCGCCTGCGACGAGATCCGCGTGAGCGTGGATGAGGGCCCGAACACTCTCGAGGCGTTCGATCAGCTCAATACCTGATCACCCGATAGCGGCGCTCCGCACACCTGCGTCAAGGTACGAATTCGGAGTTCGATCCATCGTTCGATGGTTTCCGCTGACACGCGAGGCCGTCAACACGTCGGACGGCACCTCGAACGTCTGATCGAGGCCGCGAGCGTCGTGGTATCTTCCGCTCGTGCCCGACGACACGAAGCGACCCACGGCCTTGCTGCCGGTTTTTCCGCTTCCGACGGTCGTGCTCTTTCCAAGGCTGCGGGTGCCGCTGCACATCTTCGAACCCCGCTATCGCCAGATGATCGAGCAAGCGCTTCGCGACGACAACCCGATCGGCATGGTCACGATCGTGCCCGATCGCATCGCCGAAGCCTCCGGTGATCCTCCGATCTACGAGATCGGTTGCACCGGGATCATTCGTGATTCGCAGCAACTACCCGACGGTCGCTACAACATCGTCGTCGAAGGCACATCTCGCTTTCGCCTCGTCAACGAGCGTCCTCGTAGCGGCGAATGTCTCTATCGCGTAGCCGACGTCGAACTCATCGACGAAGGCGAAACGACGGACCTGACGACACTGCGTCGTCGAGTCACCGAACAAGTCGATGCAGTCGCGCGCCGACTCGGCAAGAGTGACGGCATTCCACTCGACGCGTTCGACGACCTCGACGACGAGACGTTCACCAATTCCCTTGCAAACGGTTTCAACTTCGTCGCGAGCGAAAAGCAGGGACTACTCGAAGCAAACAGTGTTCGCGAGAGACTCGAGCAGCTTTCGAATCTTTTCGATTACGCGTTGGCCGAACTTCAAGCCGGCAGAACGCCGAATTCGGGCCCGCTGCACTGAATGGCGAAGGTCGACGAAAAAACGTCGATTGCGGCAAAATTATCCGAATTTTCTCGAATACTGAAGATTGTAATTTGGCACCGGGTCCCCGAGTACACACGTACACACCGCGCGAACCCGCCTGAGAAGCGGCCGCGAAGTGCCCGGAATCGAATCGTGATCTGGGATGCAAACAGCGGTTTCCCGACGGGAATCAGGCACGTCGAGGTGAACTTGCAATGTGTATAGCTCGTGCCGACGATCGCTCGATGTCGTCGTTGCGAGTCTTTGAAAAACCTGTATTAATCGTCCCCACGCCGCAAGAAATCTTGGGGATTTCGGCGTAATCGCTACATCACTGTGAATAATCGGTAGGAACATGACCCCCCCCGTGTTCTGGGATGGCGTATTGCGTCGTCTTGGGGATGAGGTGCCTTCCTTCGTCCTAGAGGCGTGGGTGCAGCCCCTCGTCGCTGAGGCGAACGGTACGGGTATGCGTTTGCTCTGCCCATCGGTCCTCCACCGCGAGCGGATCAACAGTCGCTATCTATCTCGCATTCGTGAGCTCGCTCTGCTCGAAACCGGACACCCGGTAGAGATCGAGCTCGCCGTTGCTGCACCTGATGTCGTCGCGGCGCCTTCGGCCGCGTTCGGAAATCCGCGTCCAGAAAACGGTGCGACTCGGCGCGCCCCGACACCTGCGGGACCCGCATCATCCCGTTCGAAATCGGCGCACCCCAGACGGCCGTCGACAGCGGGCGGATTGCCGCATCAGGCACCGCTTCCTCACACCTTCGACAACTTCGTCGTCGGCCCGTGCAACCGGCTCGCTCGCGAAGCTTCGTTCGCCGTCGCAGAAGGACGCCAGCAACCCGTCAACCCGCTCTACCTCGCCTCGGACCCGGGACTCGGCAAGACGCATCTGGCGCGCGCCATCGCGGACGCGCGCAGAAACCGGGGCGGCCGTGTGATCTACCAATCGGCCGAGACCTTTCTCAATCATTTCACGACCGCGATTCGATCCCGCAAGATGGATCAGTTCAAACATCGTTACCGACAGGGATGTGATCTGCTGGTCATCGAAGACGTTCAGTTCCTGTCGAAGAAGAAGGGCACGCAACTCGAGTTGTTTCACACCCTCAACCATCTGATCGAGGTCGGCTCCCGAGTCGTATTCACCGCGGACCGCATGCCCCGCGAGATCTCGGCGCTCGACGAGCGTCTCCGCTCGCACATGGCTGCGGGGCTGGTCGCTTCGTTGGAACCGCCGGACGCTCTGGTCCGTCGAGAAATTCTGCGCGTCAAGGCAGCGAGTGGTGGCGTGCGTCTGCCGGAGCCTTGCCTCGACCTTCTCGTCGACGTCGTTCGAGGAAGCGTGAGGGATCTCGAGGGCGTGCTGGTGCAACTCGTCACGACATCATCGCTGTTGAAGCGTCCGATCGATGTCGAACTGACCGAAAACGCGCTTCGCAAGATATCGGCGACACTGGCGCCGGCCCAACGCCTGGGGATCGGGACCATCATCGAGGCCGTGGCAACTTTCTACCGAACCTCGGTCCCCATGTTGTCGACGCGATCGCGGCGTCGAGACGTAGTCGTGCCGCGCCAGATCGCGATGTATTTGTGCCGGCGCTATACGAACCTGCCCGCATCGGAAATCGGTCGCGCGTTCGGACGCAACCACCCGTCGGTGAGCAACGCGGAGCGCACGGTCGAGAAGAATATTCTCGAGAGCGCACCGTTTCGCTACAAAGTCGAGGCGATCGCCTCGCGGCTGGACGAACTCGAGCGAAACGCGGCTCGCTGAACACCGAGCGTTGCAAGCTCTCCGGGGTTGTCGCTTCAGGCCGCCCATTCAGGCCGGCGTTCCCGGGATCAGTCAGAGCTCAGCTCAGCACAGCCAATGGATCGCGCTGCCGTCGTTCGCTCTGTTCCTGCTCGCGCCAGCGTGCCGGGCCCGACAGTTCGAGCTCGGTCTTCGGCTCGAGTGACGGCGGATCCTGTGCCGGGTCGTCGAATCGGCGCAACACATCGTATTTCGTGCTCCGCTCGACGGGAGTACGGCCGAGATCGCGCACCAGCTGTCTGATCTCCTCTTGCGGGAGGTTCTCGCCGAAATGTGAACCGGACTCTCGGCTGATCGACTCTTCCATCAGCGTGCCACCAAAGTCGTTGGCACCACTCATCAGCGCCATTTGTGCGAGCTTCGGCCCCATCTTCACCCACGACATCTGGATGTTCGTGATCCACGGTCGCAAGAACAGTCGCGATACCGCGATCATCCGCAGGTCTTCGGGCATCGAGGCACCCG